>CAJXLD010000026.1 GCA_913055595.1 uncultured Altererythrobacter sp. | reverse complement strand
GAGCTTTCCTTCTCGATATAGGTGTCCGAGCGGGGGACGTAGGCTTCGGGCTGGTAGTAGTCGTAATAGGAAACGAAATACTCGACCGCGTTGTTGGGGAAGAAGCTCTTGAACTCCCCATAAAGCTGCGCGGCGAGAATCTTGTTGGGTGCCAGGACAAGCGCGGGGCGCTGCAAATCCTCCACCACCTTGGCCATGGTGAAGGTCTTGCCGCTGCCGGTCACGCCCAGCAGCACCTGCGTCTGTTCGCCATCGCGCGCGCCCGCCACCAGTTCGGCAATCGCGGTGGGCTGGTCGCCCGAAGGTTGATAGTCCGATACCAACTCAAACCTCTTGCCCGGCATCGACTTTTCCGGGCGCGCGGGCTTGTGCGGAGTAAAGCTCTCCGAAGTGTCCGGTTCTTCCAGACCTCTGCGAATAACAAGTTCGGCCATGCAGAACATATGTGGAAAATAATGGCGCCTTGCAATCGCATTGGCAGCGGGGCGACGGACTGTTAGCTTTCCGTCATTGGATGACCTTGGAGGATCAACATGCGTACCAGCATTTCTGCAACAGCAACCCTGGCCTTGCTCGCCGGTTGTTCTTCCGGATCGGATAGCAGTGCAGATGCCGACGGGGATGGAGAGATCACCCAGGCAGAGATGGTCTCCGAAATGGAAAGTGCTGGCGAAATGGCCATGCAGCCGGGCATGTGGGAGCAAACCATCGAATTCACCGAAATCGACATGCCGGGCATTCCTGAAAACATGCAGGACATGATGCGGTCTCAGATGGGCGCTTCCATGACCATGCAGCATTGCCTGAGCGCGGAAGACGTCAGTCGCCCCGATCCCGATTTCTTCGGTGGAGAGGGGCAGGAAAACTGCACTTACGAGGACTTCGACATGTCGCAGGATAGTATGCGGATGCGCATGACCTGCGATGGTGGCGAGGGGACCATGGTCCATATGAACATGAACGGCGCCATGCATGGCGATAGCTTCACAATGGATATCGACAATCGCGTGTCTGGCGTACCTAGCGGCGACATGACGATGAAAGGCACGGTTACCGGGCGCCGGATCGGCGAGTGTTGACATATTTGGCGAGAATGTGACGGCGGACGCCGTTCATGGCAGAACAAGGCATTTGTGTTACAAGACGTGCATGCCTGTCGTGAAAACGAAACATTTGCAGTCGCTACACAATGCCTCCGCCAAGCTTGGATTGCTGGCGGATGGCGTCGTGCGCCGGGCGGGCTTGCTCAGGCACCAGCCGCCGGACAATGCCCGGCGGCCTTCGCAATTGCTGTTCATGGCGGAATCCATCGCATTTCTGGAGCCTGTGCTGCGCCAGTTCAGGCCGCGTCTCAAAGTGCCCGCCGCGAGTGCGCGCAAGATCGTTATCCTCATGCCGGGCTTCGGCACCCATCCGCTGCGCATGCGCTATATGGCACGCAAGCTGGAAGAGGCAGGCCACAAGGTGAAGCGCTGGGGCATGGGTTTCAACTTCGGCCCGACAGAGGAAAATTTCGCAATCCTGTCTGACAGGGTGCAACAGGTGCATGCCCGCTATGGCCAGCAGGTGGTTTTGGTTGGCTGGAGCCTTGGCGGCATCTTCGCCCGCGAGATCGCCAAGCGACAGCCCGAGCTGGTGGAGAAAGTGGTGAGCATGGGCTCTCCCTTCAGCCATACACCCTATTCAAACAATGTCTGGCGTATCTACCATCTGATAACCGGACATTCGGTCGAAAAGCCACCGATTGACGCAGACCTTCCAGCCAAGCCACCGGTGGAAACTATCGCCTTCTGGAGCGCTCGAGACGGCGTGGTTTCTGTACACAGCGCCCGCGGCCAGCCGGGCGAGCGCGACAGGGAACGTGCGCTGCGCTGTTGCCACATGGGTTTTTCCAATTCGTCCGAAGCCATATTGGCCGTCGCAGAGGAGCTGGACCGGCCTTAGGCTGCGGCGGAAATGATAGCTCTGGATCCGGTGGGGTTGGCAGGACGCCAGCACTATGCCATGTTGCACTGCAATACGGAGCTTTATGAGCAAGAAAGCGGAATCAAACTTCGACGAAATGTATTATGCCGACGGTTCGGTCCGTCCGGCCTATTCCCAGTATCAGGACTGGTTCGAGAAGCAGGATCCGTCGGATATGCGGCTCAAGGACAAGGAAGCGGAAGGGCTTTTTCGCCGGGCAGGCATCACATTCAACGTCTATGGCGATACTGCGGCCGAGGAGCGGTTAATTCCCTTTGACATGGTCCCGCGGATCATCAGCGGGAATGAATGGCGCAAGCTTTCGCGCGGGATCGAGCAGAGAGTGCGCGCGCTCAATGCCTTCATTCACGACCTTTACCACCGGCAGGAGATCGTTCGATCAGGCCGCTTCCCGGAGCGCCTGTTGCGCCAGAACGAAGCCTGGCTACCGCAAATGGTGGGCTTCACGCCGCCCGGCCATGTCTATACGCATATCGTCGGGATCGACCTGGTTCGTACCGGCCCCGATGAATTCATGGTGCTGGAGGATAATGCACGCACGCCCTCGGGCGTCAGCTACATGCTGGAAAATCGCGAAACCATGATCGCGATGTTCCCGGATCTTTTCGCCGGCATCAACGTGCAAAAGGTTTCCGATTATCCTGCCCGCCTGGCGCGCAGCCTGGCCGCCTGCGCACCCCCGGCGACCACGGGCAAGCCCGTGATCGCCGTATTGACGCCGGGAATCTACAATTCAGCCTATTTCGAACATGCTTTTCTCGCCGACCAGATGGGTGCCGAACTTGTCGAGGGTGCAGACTTGCGCGTCGTCGAAGGCCGGGTGCAAATGCGTACGACGGCCGGCTTCAAGCCGATAGACGTGCTCTATCGCCGTGTGGACGATGAATATCTCGACCCCTTGACCTTCAATCCCGACAGTGTGCTCGGCGTTCCGGGCATATTCGATGTCTATCTTGCTGGCGGGATAACGATTGCCAATGCGCCGGGAACCGGAATTGCCGATGACAAGGCAATCTACTCTTTCATGCCGGATATCGTGGAGTTCTACACTGGCGAGAAGCCGCTATTGCCCAATGTCCCGACCTGGCGCTGTGCGGAACCGGACAGCTTGGCCTATGTGCTGGACAATCTGGAAGAACTGGTGGTGAAGGAAGTTCATGGGTCTGGCGGCTACGGCATGTTGATTGGCCCAACCGCCTCGAAAAAGGATATCAAGGCATTCGCCAAGAAATTGAGGGCCAAGCCCGAAAACTACATCGCGCAACCGACACTGGCACTTTCTACCTGTCCGGTCTTCACCAAGGCTGGGCTCGCTCCACGCCACGTAGATTTGCGACCTTATGTCCTGGTCTCTCCTAACGGTATTGATTTGACGCCTGGCGGGTTGACGCGTGTGGCGCTGAAGAAGGGCTCGCTGGTGGTCAATTCTTCACAGGGCGGCGGAACCAAAGACACCTGGGTGCTGGACGACTGATGGGCTGGACTCGATCATGTTAGGTAAGACAGCCAACGCCATCTTCTGGATGTTCCGCTATCTCGAGCGGGCCGAGAATACCGCTCGTCTGCTGGAGGCGGGATTCCGCATGGCACTGACCAGGGGCGGTGATGCGGCGGGTGAGGAATGGCGATCGGTCATCAATACGCTGGGCATGGATGAGGCCTATGAGGCCAAGCATGAGTCCTATTCGGGACCAGAAGCTTGTGACTTCATCCTTCGCGACAGGGACAATCCCGAATGTGTGATGGCCATGGTCGAAAATGCGCGCAACAATGCCCGATTGTCGCGTACCTCGATCACAACGGAGGTGTGGGAAGCCGTCAACGAGGCGTGGATGACCTTGAAAGGGTTACTTACGCGGCAGGTGCGCGAAGCAAATCTCAGCCATGTGCTCTATTCGATCCGGCGAGAGGCGACGCAGGTCCGTGGCGCGACCTATGGTTCGATGCTGCGCAATGACATATTTCATTTCGCCCGCGCTGGGACCTTCGTGGAACGCGCGGACAACACTGCGCGTATTCTCGACGTAAAATATCACTTGCTTTTGCCGTCCCTGGCCCATGTCGGCTCAAGACTTGATGCCGGCCAATGGGAGAGCATTCTGCGTGCTCTCTCGGCAAGGCGCGCGCATCGAGAGGTTATTCACGCCGGCAAGCCGGATGCGAGTGGCATAGCCGAACTATTGATCCTCGATCCGCGCTTTCCGCGCAGCCTGGCCTATTGTTATGATACCTTGTCGGAAAATCTCTCTGCGCTCGCCGCGATCCACGGGCAGGAAAGCCAGTGTAACAGCTTGATGCGAGAAGCTGAGACGAAACTGTCCGAGACAAGCATAGATGACATCTTCGATCGTGGACTGCACGAATTCCTGGTCGATTTCATCTCCAGCAACCGTGCGATCGCCAATGCGATTGCAGAAGACTACCGTTTCACCCATTGAAGGCGGGATAATCATGCGCCTTTCAATCCGCCATACCACGCACTATCGCTTTACCGATCCGCTGATGCATGGCCTGCAGCGCGTGCGGCTAAAGCCCAAGGCTACGCATGGCCAACAGATCCTTGACTGGTCGATGACCTTCGAAGGGGCGCGACTTGAGCTCGAGTATGACGACCAAAATCACAATCACATTACCTTGATTTCCGTGATTCCGGGCACCCAGGAAGTTACCATCCAATGTGATGGATCGGTCGATACATACGACAATGCGGGAGTTATCGGACAGCATGCGGGCTATCTCCCGCTATGGGCTTTTCTCTCACAAACCAGCAGGACCAAACCGGGTCCGAAAATGCGGGCACTGGCTAACAGCGTAAGGAGCGATGATGGTGAAGCGCTGGCCATGCTCCATGCACTCTCGACTGCGATTACAACCGAAGTGCGCTATGAAACCGGGGCAACGCATGTCCATACGACTGCCGAAGAAGCGCTGTCAGACGGAGCTGGGGTGTGCCAGGATCATGCCCACATCTTCATCGGTGCGGCACGCCTGCTCGATATCCCTGCGCGATATGTTTCGGGCTATTTGATGATGAATGACCGGATCGAGCAGGAAGCGACACATGCCTGGGCCGAAGCCCATGTCGAAGGGCTTGGATGGGTCGGATTTGATATTTCGAACGGGATCAGTCCCGATCCACGCTATGTCCGCGTAGCCACCGGGAGGGACTACGGCGAGGCCGCTCCTGTCACCGGAATCCGTCTCGGATCCGCTGACGAGGAACTTCACGTTTCACTTGCCGTAGAGCAGCAGCAGACAGAACAATGATTGTTGGTGCAGTTTGGCGCGGTCCGGAATATGGAGCGGACAGCCGCAAGCGTGACCGCTAGAGAGATACAGACAGATGACATATTGCGTTGGAATGATGCTCGACAAGGGGCTTGTGTTGATGAGTGACACACGCACCAATTCAGGCGTCGACAACATTTCCGTGTTCCGGAAGATGTTTCACTGGAGCGTTCCGGGGAATCGCATCATCTCGGTAATGACAGCAGGCAATCTCGCGACGACGCAGTCGGTCATCAGCAAGCTCGAGGAACGCAGCAAGGCACCGGACGAACGGAGCAACTCGCTACTCGAATTGCCAACCATGTTTCAGGTGGCCGTGGAGATCGGCAAGCTTCTTCGCGAAACCGTCCATGAAAGCGAACAAGCCAATGGCGGGCCCCAAGCGAGTAACAGCCGTTTTGCTGCCAGCGTGATCCTGGCTGGCCAGATTGCCGGCATGGAACCGCGCCTGTTCATGATCTATCCCGAAGGCAATTTTATCGAGGCGAGCTTCGATACGCCTTTTTTCCAGATCGGCGAGACCAAATACGGCCGGCCGATCCTGATCCGCGCCTATGATCGCCACATGAACTTTGAGGACGCGGTGAAGCTGCTCATGGTCAGCTTCGATTCCACGCTCAAGGCCAACCTCTCCGTCGGCCTGCCGCTGGATATGATGGTGATTGAGCGGGACAAGTTCGAACCTGCGCATGAGCGACGGATCGAGCATGACGATCCCTACTTCACCTCAATCAGTTCGAGTTGGGGTGACGAACTCAAGAGCGCCTTCAATTCACTGCCCGATTACAGCTTCTATCAGAAGGCAAAGTGAAGCGAGGCTTGCAGCTGCATGGGGGTTTTTCCCGCGGTTGCGTCCTAAGCACTTATCCGCATGCGGGAAAATCCTGATTTTTCATCCGATATGGAGGTAATTTCGAGGCAGATTTACGGTTAGCATCCGCTTTACCATGCGTGGAACTGCTTGGTTTCGGTTCGAACTGCACGTGCCAGACATTGCTTTCAAGCGCAGCAATGGCGTCCATGGACAAGGCACATAAATTTCACATTGTCGGCGGCGACAGCCGCCTTCGCGCAGAGCAGGCGAGGCTGGCATTCGCCATGGGGCACCATGCAGAAGTCTATTCCGATCTCGCGGAATTGTTCGACGCATCGCCTGGCGAGGGCATTATCATCGCGTTTGACGATATCTTTGAAGACGGCATGGATGTGCTGCTCGAAAGATTGAGTGACCAGGGGATATGGTTGCCGGTGGTCGCGGCATCGCAATCGAGCGATGTCTATGATGCCGTGGCGGCAATTCAGGCGGGGGCATTCTATTACCTGTGCTTGCCATTGACTCAGGAGGCGATCGTCCGGCTGGTCGATCACGCAATTGCTGAAGCGGCGCGCCACATCAGTGCGCGTCGTCGACTGGTGGAGGCGCGGCAACGCATCGGTTCCTTGAGCAAACGCGAGCGTGAGGTTCTCGACTGGCTGAGCGAGGGTTGTTCCAACAAGGCCATTGCCCGTACTTTGGCGATCAGCCCGCGTACCGTGGAGATCCATCGCGCCAATATGATGGACAAGCTCGGAGCGAACCATGCTGCAGAAGCCGTACGTTTGCGGCTGGAAGCGAGGCTCCGGCATGAAGACCGGGATGTGTCGTCTGAAGGTACCGAACCGGACGAAGGCGATGTCTCGGCAGGTCGGGGCTAGCGGCAGAAGGAATTTCCGTTGATCACGCCTTCCAGGTGAAAGTGGTCGCGATGCGCTTGATTATAGTCCGGACCAAGCACGGTATCGAAGCGGCGACATGCGCTGCGCTGGACCACGCGAAGGAATTCGCGCTCGGCTGATGTGCCGCCCGACCAATCTTCTGCCACGCTGATGCGGCGGCCGTCTGTCAGGACGAAGCCGGAAATATCGATAGCGCCAGCCGTTGCATGGGCGGAGCGACGTGCGGTTCCAGCCACATTGCGGCATGAATAGCTTCCATAAGTCTCGATCCGCGCAATCGGTGAGCCGAGGAGTTGCTGTGCCGCGCGGTCGACGCCGTAACGCGCCCAGGCAGCAAACGCATTGCTCACCTCGCATTGTACAGGGCCGATGTTGCTTACTGAGAGGAGCGAGGCATCGCTGCGCAGGGCCGTCATCTGTACTGTGCCCACCGTGCTGCATCCTTGCCCTGTATAGCGATCTGGCAGGGCGGTGAACCGGGCGCCTGCCCGATCAAGCTGCGCGAGGCACTGTCGTTCTTCCGGCGCGCCTGCAATTACGGGTTGGCTGATCTGTGGTGCGCTCGCGCGTTGTTGCCCTTGCGATTGGGGCACGGCGGAGCAGCCGGCCAAGAGGGTCGCGCAAAGCAAAAGGGTGAATGCCCGATTCATGCGCGCAAATGTGCCCAATTTATGGTTAAGAAAGTCCTAAGATTGAGTCAGCATTGATCCAAAAAGCAAGGCCCACGAGCGAGAGCTCGCAGGCCTTGCCTTTGGCAGGATTCTAGACGTCCAAAGCTTAGGTGCTGCTTCCGCCAGCAAGCCCCATGAGGCCATCCTTGGCCATGGTGTAGACACGGATGGACATCAAAGTCGCAGCGATACCGGCTGCTGCCATCGCGAAATTGTTGAAGATCGCATTGAGATAATCGCCCACGGCGGGAATTGTTCCCAATGCTCCGCCGACCACGGGAAACGCCAGAACGGCGACATAAACCCTGACGGCCATATCAGTTGGGGCTGTTATGCCGGCAATGATGCCCAGTATGACCAGGACCATCCCAACGTCGAATCCAAGGTTGGGTACGACCCCTGCAACGATAGCCAGCAGCACACCCAGTGCTGCGGCAAGACCAGTTAGCTTTTCCATTATTGTTCCTCCCTCTCTTATCCCGGAGGCGCCGGTCCTGCCTTCCCAGACGCATGGCGGAAGCTACATCCACAGGCGTAGAGTTCAAAATTTGCAACAGTGCGCAGCAAAGTTATGAAAATAAATGGAATCAACGGGAGTTATCCACCGCATGCTGCGTTGCAGCATGGCCCGCCTTGCTGTCTTTCGAGCGAATCAGTGCATTGCATGATCATTTTCTGGAGATTTGATTGATCGCTTGACTCAGCGCTCTGCCAGTCTAAAGGCCGCCGCGGGCCACGCGGTCCCAACGCCGCGCGTGCTCTCTGTAAGGAGAGAATAAATATGACTACCGAACCTACGCTCCGTCCGGAGCGCCCGTTCTTCTCGTCCGGTCCGACCTGCAAGCCTCCGGGCTGGTCGCTGGACAAGATCGATACCAAGAGCCTCGGCCGCTCGCACCGCTCCAAATATGCCAAGGGTCGCCTGAAATATGCGATCGACCTGACCAGGGAACTGCTCGGCATTCCCGATGATTACCTGGTTGGCATCATGCCGGGTTCCGATACGGGCGCGCTCGAATGCGCGATGTGGACCATGCTGGGCTCACGCCCTGCCACCGTCGCTGCTTGGGAAAGCTTCGGTAATGTCTGGATCCAGGACGCGGTCAAGCAGCTCAAGCTGAAGGACCTGCAAGTCCTCGATGCCGATTACGGCGAAATTCCCGATCTCAGCCAAGTTCCGCAGGAAAATGATGTCGTCTTCACATGGAACGGCACGACCAGCGGCGCGAAGATCCCCAACACCGATTGGCTTGCAGCTGATCGCGAAGGCATCACCATCAACGATGCGACCTCTGCCGTCTTCGCCATGGAGATGGATTGGGCGAAGCTCGATGCCACCACCTACAGCTGGCAGAAGGTGCTGGGCGGTGAAGCGCAGCACGGCATGCTGATCCTCAGCCCAAAGGCCGTGGCCCGCATCGAAAGCTACGATCCCGAATGGCCGCTGCCCAAGCTCTTCCGCATCAAGAAGGGTGACAAGATCAACACCGGCATCTTCGAAGGCGCCACGATCAACACGCCCTCCATGCTGGCAACCGAAGATTACATCGCCGCCCTCGAATGGGTAAAGTCGATCGGCGGCCGCCAGGCCATGTTCGATCGTGCCGACGCCAATGCCAAGATCGTCAAGGACTGGATCGAGGCAACGCCGTGGCTGCGCAACATGGTGCCGAACCCGGCCCAGCAGACCAATACCGGCGTGTGCATGGTGTTCCAGGGCGAGTGGGTGGAAAGCCTTTCTCCCGAAGAGCAGGCAGCCGTGCCGAAGAAGATCGCTTCCAAGCTGGAAGAGATGGACATCGGTTACGATTTCAACGGCTACCGCGATGCCCCTCCGGGCCTGCGCATCTGGTGTGGTGGTTCGCTGGAAGCCGAAGACATCCGTCGCCTGTTGCCGTGGATCGAATGGGCTTACGAAAAGCTCAAGGCCGGCGAACTGTAAGCCTGCGCATCCAGTTCCGTTCGTCCTGAGCCTGTCGAAGGACGAAACTGCACCGCCCCGCCTATTCGTGCTTCGACAAGCTCAGCACGAACGGGGTGTGTCCATGGAGAATATACAATGACAAAGCCCAAAGTTCTTATTTCCGACAAGATGGACCCCAACGCCGCCCGCATTTTCGAAGAGCGCGGCTGTGATGTGGACGTGATCACCGGCAAGACGCCCGAAGAGTTGAAGGAAATCATCGGCCAGTGTGATGGCCTGGCCATCCGCTCTTCCACCAAGGTGACCAAGGAAATCCTCGACGCGGCCACCAATCTCAAGGTCATCGGTCGCGCCGGTATCGGTGTCGACAATGTCGATATCCCCTATGCCTCTTCCAAGGGCGTGGTGGTGATGAACACGCCGTTCGGCAATTCGATCACCACGGCAGAGCACGCCATCGCCATGCTGATGGCGCTGGCCCGCCAGATCCCCGAGGCCAATGCGCTCACCCAGCAGGGCGAATGGCCCAAGAGCAAGTTCATGGGTGTCGAAGTCACCGGCAAGACGCTGGGCCTGATCGGCGCCGGCAATATCGGCGGCATCGTCGCCAGCCGCGCGCTGGGCCTGAAGATGAAGGTCATCGCCTATGACCCGTTCCTGACGCCCGAGCGCGCCGTGGAAATGGGCGTGGAGAAGGTCGATCTGGGTGCGCTGGTCACGCGCGCCGATTTCATCACGCTGCACACGCCGCTGACCGACGAGACGCGCAATATCCTCAGCCGCGAGCGCCTGGAGCAGACCCGTAAGGGCGTGCGCATCATCAACTGCGCGCGCGGCGGCCTGGTGGACGAAGTGGCGCTGAAGGACATGCTCGATTCCGGCCATATCGCCGGTGCCGCACTAGACGTGTTCGAAACCGAACCGCCGGCAAAGGATCACCCGCTGTTCGGCACGCCGGGCTTCATTTGTACACCGCACCTTGGCGCTTCGACCACCGA
The DNA here is from genome assembly GCA_913055595.1 of uncultured Altererythrobacter sp. Taxonomy (GTDB): domain Bacteria; phylum Pseudomonadota; class Alphaproteobacteria; order Sphingomonadales; family Sphingomonadaceae; genus Alteraurantiacibacter. The sequence continues at coordinate 4,655 of CAJXLD010000026.1, read as the reverse complement.
GGCGCAGGTCAATGTTGCGCTGCAGGTGGCCGAGCAGTTGAGCGACTACCTCGTCAACGGCGGTGTCACCAACGCACTCAACATGCCTTCGCTTTCCGCAGAGGAGGCGCCGAAGCTGAAGCCTTATATGGCTCTGGCCGAGAACCTTGGCTCTCTGGTAGGCCAGCTGGCGCATGGCGAGCTGCCCAAGATCAGCATCGAGACCGAAGGCGCGGCTGCCCAGCTGAACCAGAAGCCGATCGTGGGTGCTGTCCTGTCGGGCCTGATGAAGCGCTATTCCTCCAGCGTGAACATGGTCAACGCGCCGTTCCTGGCCAAGGAGCGCGGCATGGAAATCCGCGAAATCCGTAACGAGAAGGAAGGCGTGTTCCACACGCTGGTGCGCGTCACCGTGGAAACCAGCCAGGGCAATCGCTCGGTCGCCGGCACCTTGTTTGCCGACGGTGCACCTCGTCTGGTGGAAATCTTCGGCATCGGTATCGAAGCCGATCTTTCGGGTCACATGCTCTATGTCGTCAACCAGGACGCGCCCGGCTTTATCGGTCGCATGGGTTCGCTGATGGGCGAGGCCGGCATCAACATCGGCACCTTCCATCTCGGTCGCCGCGAAGCCGGTGGCGAGGCTGTGCTGCTGCTGAGCGTCGATCAGGCCATTCCTGCAGAGCTCATTGAAAAGGCCTGCAAGCTGGAAGGCGTCAAGCTGGTGAAGGCGCTGTCCTTCTGATCAAACAGTCGCTAGGGGCATGCAGGCTATGATTGATCCGACGTCAGACCTGTTGCCCGAGGGCCTAGAAGACCGCTTGCCGCAAAGCGCGGCGGCGGCTGCCCGTATCGAACGCGATGCAATGGCGGTGCTGGGCGCGCATGGATTTGACCGTGTGCGCCCGCCGCTTGTCGAGTTCGAGAAGAGCATGGCGCAGCGTATGGACGGCCTGATGACGCGGCACATGTTCCGCTTCGTCGACCCCAAGAGCCTGCGCACGCTGGCTTTGCGTTCGGATATCACCGCGCAGGTTGGCCGTATTGCTGCAACGGGGCTGGCCGGAGCGCCGCGCCCGCTGCGCCTGTGCTATTCGGGCCAGGTAATGAAGATTGCGGGCGACCAGCTCGATCCGCGCCGCGAGAATTTGCAGATCGGTGCCGAGCTGATCGGCAGCGACAGTGCCGCGGCCGCGGGCGAGATGGTGGACCTTGCCATCACCGCGTTGGAGGGCGCCGGTGCCACAGGTATTTCGGTCGATTTCACCCTCCCCGACCTTGTCGATACGCTGGCAGCGAAGGAATTCCCGCTCGCCCCCGAACAGCGCGATGCCGTGCGCCGCGAGCTCGATGCCAAGGATGCGGGCGGGCTCAAGCAGGCGGGCGGCGAGGCATACCTGCCGCTGCTCTTCGCCACGGGCGAGTTTGAGCAGGCGGCGGCCAGGCTCTCCGAAATCGACGATGGCGGCGCGCTTGCCACGCGGATCGAAGGACTGCGCGCCATCGCCGCACGGGTGGCCGGCCGCGCAAGGCTCACGCTCGATCCCACCGAACGCCACGGCTTCGAATACCAGAGCTGGTTCGGCTTCACCCTCTATGCGCAAGGCGTGCGCGGCGCGCTGGGGCGCGGCGGCACCTACCGCATCGGCGGCAGCGACGAACCGGCGACCGGCTTCTCGCTCTATCCCGAGGAACTGGTCGAAGCTGTGAAGGCTAGCGAAGACCTCGGCCGCAAGCTGTTCCTCCCGCTCGGCCACGACCGCGAGGCGGCAGCCAAACTGCGCAGCGAAGGTTGGCGCACGGTGGAGGCACTCTCAGATGCGGACAATGCTGCGGCGCTGGGCTGTAGCCACGTGCTGGATGGTGGGGCGGCGAGGGGGCTTTAGGTGTGAGGGCCCGCAAACGACCCAATTGCGGACGTTGCGCTTAGTCCATTGGATGACGCTCGACGAATCTGGCCACAATCTCTGCCACGCCCCGGGGGTCTTGCAATTGGAGACCGTGGGTCGTGCCGGGGGCGTATGCAGTTTCCATGTGCGGAAGCAGCTCGGTTAGCTGGTGATAGCCAAGGACGCTCGCGCGTCCCCTTTCATCACTCCATACCCAAAGGGTAGGTTGATCTATGGATTCATAATCTGACCTTCGGAAAGCCCGCCTTTGCAGAAGTGCATAGTTCTCTGGTCGATTATCTACTCTATCTCTTCCGAGCGAGCGCACCGCTTGAGCACGCAAATCGGGAATATATGGAGAAAAATGTTCCTCCCAGTCGGGATCATTCGCCGCCCAAGTCATCCAAGCATCAATATATTCGTCTTCCGGGGCATCTTCGGGCAGCAGCCGGTGTGCACCAGGGGGTGAAAATTCATCCCTGTGTTCCATTACCGCGTTCTGGAAATCGAAGTCCTCGTAGGACTGAGTGCCAGCTTCCAAAAGGATGAGGGATTGCACCAGCTCTGGGCGCAGCATGGCAAGTCGGATGGCTATCGTGCCACCACCCGAATGACCAACGGCATGAGCTGTCTCGATGCCGAGATGATCTAAGAGGCCGGCGGCCAATTCGGCCAATGTCCAGGGGGTCCTTGGCTCAACGAGATCGCCGCTATGACCTTGGCCTGGAAAATGGAACTGGATAAGCTGGTAGGTATCAAGTACAGGCTCATTCATCATCATTACGAAGCTGTCTGCAATAACGTTCGGGATGAGCAGCACTGGCTCGCCTTCACCCTTCACGCGATAGGCAATCTCTACCCCGTTGATCGTTGCGAAGTGCTCTTCGGGCATTTCAAACCCGGTGTTGCGATGCCCGGCTATAAATTGCGCGATCACTTCCGCTGTTGGTTGTGGCTGCTCGACATGGAAACTGTGGTGAGTGCCCTCCAGCCGGACGACTTCAGTGTCGCGGTGATGCTCGGCGAACATGTCTGCAAAGGGTGCGTGTGCAGCAAACCCCCCTTCAAAATGTATGAAGAGAATCGGCTGTGGCACCGCCGGAAGGTGTCTCTCCGGATCAAAAATCCATCGTGGCGTTCGCTGTTGCACCTCAATGAAGGTAAGCGAATCCGCGAAATATTGTTCATAGGCCCCCGGAATTGCTTCCAGTGTCTCTCGCCCGCCAAAGAGTCTATCAATTCGTTGCTCTTGGAAGGTCCGTATCTGTTCAGGAGTGAAGGCGGTTTCATCAAACCGGTTGTCAGGTCCTGGTGGTGGTCTGGGCGGTTCAAACTGCTCTATGAGTTCAATAGGTGCGCCCGCTGGCTCGATCAGCGTCAGGGTCTTTAATCGCTGAGGAGATTCGATTGCTGCTTGAAGAGCAATTCCTCCGCCATAGGAATGGCCAACCCAGTGAGCACTCGGAATACTCAGCGCATCCATTAACATCACGACATCGCGAGCATATTCGGCGATACCAAAGGGTGCCTCAACCTTGGAACTTCCTGCATAGCCCCTTAAGTGAACCAGGATCAGGCGGTAGTCGCTCAGTTCTTCAGTCATAGCCAAGGGCCAGAACGCATCGGCTACGAAGGTGCCCTGAACTAGTATTACAGGCTCGCCATTGGGATTGCCGTATTCGGCGTAGTCCATCTCGCCGCCATCGACGGCGACCCGAGGAAGTTCGTGATCCTGAGCATTAACGGCTGCAGGCGCGAGCAGCAGTGCAGCCAGCGCGGTAATGATGGTCCGGTAAAGCGTTGCCATGTCAAACATCCCCCGAGGATCTGGCAGGAGGCTATCACAACGGGCAGAGTCGGTCGAAATCAGGGGTAATCAGTGGATCAGACCAATGTCCGCCTTCCACCCAAGAGCGGACATTCTCGCAAACCTATCCCTCCGCCTCCCACAACGGGTGCTTCACCATCACCCGCGCAAAAATCTCCGAACTCAGCCACTGCTCCAGCCAAACCTGCAAGGCTGGGTAGGGCTGGGCGTCGAACCATGCCCGGTCGGTGTTTGCGAACTGGCGGATGAAGGGCATGATGGCAGCGTCGGTGAAGCCGCGGGCCTGACCTGAAAGGAAGGCCTGCTCGCCCAGCCGCGCATCCAGCACCCGCAAATGCTCCTCGCAGGCCGCGCGGTGCTCCAGCGGATCGGCTCCCTCATAGCGGTTGGCATATTTGTAGCGGTCGAGGTGGTGCTTGAAGGGCTCGTCATTGGCCGCGATCAGCGCTTCGTCTGTGCCCGCCAGCCAGCCTTCAGGGTCGTTCTGTTCCAGCGCCCAGCGCATCACGTCGAGGCTCTCTTCCAGCACCGTGCCATCGGGTAGCAGCAGCACCGGCACCGTTCCCTTGGGCGAGATTTCGAGCATGTGCGCGGGCTTGTCGCGCAGGAGGATCTCGCGGTGTTCGATCTCCACCCTGCTCACCGCCAGCGCCAGCCGCGCCCGTTCGCCGCCCGAGAGCTTCGATACCACGGTGGTCGCCTTGTCCCCTGCAAAGCCGAAGCGACCCAGCTGCGCGCGCACGACGGCGGGCGGTTTGCCCTCCATCAGCCGGGTCATGTGCTGCAGCGGCGTCTCGTCGCCGGAAAGTTCTTCCACCTGGTACTGCGTGAAATAGCCAACCTTCATCTTGCCGGTGGCGAACATCTCGCCTTCCATCACCGGCAATTGCGCGGACAGCAGGCGGGCGAGGGTGGTCTTGCCGTTGCCGTTGCGGCCCAGCAGCGCGATCCGATCGTCC
>CAJXLD010000025.1 GCA_913055595.1 uncultured Altererythrobacter sp. | reverse complement strand
GCGAATACTGTCCCTTGGTCAGGCCGTAAATCTCGTTGTTGAACAGCATGATCTGGCAATCGAGATTGCGGCGCAGGATATGCATGGTGTGGTTGCCGCCGATGGACATGCCATCGCCATCGCCCGTCACCAGCCAGACGTCGAGATCGGGATTGGCCAGCTTCACGCCCGTGGCAAAGGCCGGAGCGCGGCCGTGGATCGTGTGAAAGCCGTATGTCTCCATGTAATAGGGAAAGCGGCTGGAACAGCCGATGCCCGATACGAAGACGGTGTTCTTCGGGTCTGCGCCGATCTGCGGCAGGGTCCGCTGCATCGCCTTGAGGATCGCATAGTCCCCGCAACCCGGGCACCAGCGGACCTCCTGGTCGGTTTCCCAGTCCTTCAGCGTGGTTTCGACTTTGGTGAGTTCGGTCATCGCACTTACTCCGCCCTGGAGGCGCTAAGGGCCAATTCGATTGCCGCTTCCAGCTCTGCAATCTTGAACGGCTGGCCGCTCGTCTTGGTGTATGGCTGCGCGTCGACCAGCAGTTGGTCGCGCAGCACCGTCTTGAACTGGCCGGTGTTCATTTCGGGCACCAGGATCTTCTCATATTTGCGCAGCAGCTCGCCCGAATTTGAAGGCAGCGGCCAGATATGGCGGAAATGGATGTGGCTGACGTCGAGCCCGCGCTTGCGGCAATTATCCACCGCACGGCGGATCGGCCCGAAGGTCGAGCCCCAACCGACAACGGCAAGTTTGCCGCCCTCATCACCTAGCGTCACGCCCTGATGCGGAATCTCCTTGGCGATCCCGTCGATCTTGGCTTTGCGGGCATCGGTCATCGCCTGGTGGTTCTCGGGCGAATAATCGATATTGCCCGTATCGACCTGCTTTTCGATACCGCCGATCCTGTGCATCAGGCCCGGCGTACCGGGCTTGATCCACGGACGCGCGCCCTTTTCGTTGCGCTTGTAGGGCAGCAGTTTGGGATTGCCCTCTTCATCGGTAGCGTTCTTTTCTTCGAGGAACTTTACGGTGAAAGGTTCGAAACTGTCGGGATCGGGTACCTTCCACGGCTCTGCCGCATTGGCGATATATCCATCGGTCAGCAGCATCACCGGCGTCATATACTCGACTGCGATACGGCAAGCTTCGATGGCGCATTCGAACACGTCACCCGGCGAACTGGCCGCGATGACCGGCAAAGGCGCGTCACCGTTGCGGCCATAGACGGCCTGGTAAAGATCGCTCTGCTCGGTCTTGGTCGGCAGACCGGTAGAGGGGCCACCGCGCTGGCTGTTGACGATCACGAGCGGCAATTCGGTCATGATGGCAAGGCCCATCGCTTCACCCTTCAGCGCAATACCGGGGCCGGAGGAGCTGGTAACACCCAGCTGGCCTGCATAGCTCGCACCGATAGCGGCACAGATGGCGGCAATTTCGTCTTCCGCCTGGAAGGTGGTGATGCCGAACTCCTTCAACCGCACCAAATAATGCAGGATCGAGCTGGCCGGCGTGATCGGATAGCCGCCAAAGAACATCGGCAGGCCCGCCAGCTGCGCGCCTGCGACAAGGCCGAGCGAAACGGCTTCCGCGCCAGTAATCGTAGGGTAGAGGCCCGGCTCTGCAGGTACCGGATCGACATGCACCTTTTTCAGCGGGCCGGAGATCTCCGCCGTTTCGCCATAGGCATGCCCGGCATTGAGCGCCGCGATATTTGCATCGGCAATCTCGGGCTTGTTCTTGAATTTGGCCTTGAGCCAATCGATGATCGGCTGGCGTTCGCGGTCGAACATCCACAGGGCAAGGCCCAGCGTCCACATGTTCTTGGACCGCAAGGCGTCCTTATTGCCAAGGCCGAAGTCCTTCACCGCCTCGATCGTCAAAGCGGAGATGTCGAAGGCCAGCACATCCCACTTTGCCAGGCTCCCGTCTTCAAGCGGGTTGGTATCGTATTTCGCCTTGGTCAGGTTGCGCGCGGTGAACTCGCCCGTATCAGCAATGATCAACCCACCGGGTTTGAGCGCATCGAGGTTCACCTTCAGCGCGGCCGGATTCATCGCCACCAGCACATCGGGAGCGTCACCTGCCGTACTGATTTCGCGACTGCCGAAATTGATCTGGAATGCGGAAACGCCGAACAGCGTGCCCTGTGGTGCACGAATCTCCGCCGGGAAATCGGGGAATGTCGCGAGGTCGTTACCCGCCAGCGCGGTGGACAGCGTGAACTGCCCGCCGGTCAACTGCATGCCGTCGCCGCTGTCGCCGGCAAAGCGAACCACTACCGCATCTGGTGCAGTTTCGGTGGAAATGGAAGCGGGGTTGTCTGCCGCCTTGGTTGCCATCTTCGGATCCTGTCAGAGGCGCTTGACGCCTGTCTAAAATCAATCTGGACGAGGCACCTAGGCCTGCTCCCACTGTGCAGCAATCAAGTTTTTCTGTTCAAGCCGCAATGCCAGCATGGAAAAGGTCCACCACTTTGATTATCGGCCTAACGCATGAACAACCCCGATCCCAGCCTTTATCGCCCCTGTGTCGGCACCATGATGGTGAATGCGGCAGGCCATGCCTTCGTTGGAAAACGCATAGACAACAAGGAAGGTGACTGGTGGCAAATGCCGCAGGGCGGCGTCGATCCTGGCGAAGACATGGACCAGGCCATGCTGCGCGAAGTGAACGAGGAGACGGGTGTCCAGGCCGAGCACCTGCAAATCGTCGGCACTCTGGAACGCGAGCTTTTCTACGACCTGCCGCCGGAACTGCAGGGCAAGTTATGGGGCGGCAAGTTCATCGGCCAGCGCCAGACCTGGTATCTCACCCGCTTTACCGGCGAGGACAGTCACATCGATCTCAATGCACACAAGCACCCGGAATTCTGCGAATGGAAATGGGTCGAGCCGGTGCTGCTGCCCGAACTTATCGTTCCGTTCAAAAAGACTGTGTATCAGACCATTGTAGACGGCTTTGAAGGGCTGATCTGATCAGTTTGCCGCGACAGCTGTCTCGGCCGTAGACGCCTCTGCAGTTACGACAGGAATGACTGGCCCTCGTTCGATGGCCGCTGCCAGTTCCGTCGCCTCCATGCATTCGCCACCACAAAGATCCTGTACGCGCGCGAGGATTTCACGGGCATTGTCGATCGCGCCCTTTTCCGCCAGCGCCTCGCCCTCACCGGAAATTGCAGCGACGTTGTTTGGATCGTGCTCCAGGGCATCGCGGTAATAGTGGATAGCCTTTCCTTGCAGGCCGTCATGCCGCGCAGCCTCAGCCAAGTTGACATAGATGTCGCTCTGTCCTGGCTCGAGCACGAGAGCGGCCTCGAATGCATCTATTGCGCCTTGCACATTCCCCGCGGCTAGCTGAACCTTGCCCTCAGCCACAAGTGCCTGTGCACGAGCATCTGGCTGCTGGCCATTGGCGAGCCCTGCACTGCCGCTGATCGCAGCAAGCATGGATATGGCAATAGCAACCGGTGCAAAACGCATCACGAACTCCTTGAGTGCGGGCCTGGCAGGTAAGCTAGCGTCCGACGTCATGAATTCAAGATATCATGAGCGAGCAAGGCTGGCGAAGAAAAATCCGTCTGTGCCATCGCGATGCGGAGTAAGGCGCCATCCGGTGCCATGATCCGCTCCAAGTGGAAGCGCGATTTTCGTTGGTTTGAACTCGGCATGTTGCGACTTGAAACGAACAATCTGCCGCGGACCTTCGTCATCAAGCAGAGAGCAGGTGACATAGATCAGCCTTCCGCCGGGCCGGACCAGTTTTGCCGCTACATCGAGCACATGTTGTTGCAGCTCGATCAGGCGCTCCAGCTCCTTCTCGGTCAGCCGCCAGCGACTTTCGGGATTGCGCCTCCAAGTCCCGGTCCCTGAACAAGGCGCATCGACCAGAACGGCATCCGCCCTACCCTGCCAGTCCTCGAGGGACTCCTGTTCCTTGCCCGGATTCAACAGGATCGTCTCGGAAATCTTCGCGCCCGCGCGCTCGGCCCGTGGCGCGAGCTGTCCCAGGCGACGGCGGTCGGTATCGCAGGCGACCAGCGTTCCGGAATTCTGCATCGCAGCGGCGAGCGCCAAGGTCTTGCCGCCCGCCCCGGCGCACAGGTCGATAATCGTCTCTCCCGGCTGTGCGCCAACGGCTTCGCAGGCAAGTTGGCTACCGGCGTCCTGTATTTCGATCAATCCGCCCTGATAGGCATCCCATTGCTCGATCTGGGTTCCGGCGGGAAGGCGCAGGCCATTCAGAGTCGGGAGTGTCTCCATAGGCGAAGGCAATTCCAGGTCATCGCGCCGGGCCTTCAACGCGTTCACACGGATATCGAGGGGCGCACGGCCGAGCAGCGCTTCTGCCTCTTTTCCAACAATGCCCGATGCCGAAAGCCTGTCTGCAAGCCAATGCGGAGCGACACCGCCGTCAGCGGATAGCTCCGCATCGCCGATCTCGGCGGGGCCATATTGGGAACCGTCGAACAGCTCCCCGAATGGCGGATTGGCCTGCACAAGCCGCAGCATCGCGGCCCTTCCCGATTGCGGCACAGGTCCGCAGGCACGGATTGCCCGATACACCAGATCGCGAATGGCGCGCTTGTCCTTGGACCCAGCAAAGCGATGGCTGCGGAACCAGTCCGCAATCAGACGGTCGGCCGGGGCACCTCGCGCAAGTGCTGCCTCGATCACGGAATCCAGAATTTCAATAGCGGCTTGGACGCGGGCTGCTGGTTTCATTGTATACTCCTCCCCTCCCGCAGGCGGGAGGGGCAGCGAGACTTGGTCTTGGCGTTAGCCAAGCCCTAGTCGCAGCGGGGTGGGTGCTTTTGCACCCATGCCCACCCCTAACCCCTCCCGCAAGCGGGAGGGGGACTCTTGATTACCGCGTCGGATAATTCGGCGCCTCACGCGTGATCGACACGTCGTGGACATGGCTTTCGGACAAGCCTGCATTGGTGATGCGGATAAAGCGTGACCCGGCCAGATCCTTCAGCGTCGCCGAACCGGTATAACCCATTGCTGCCTTGATGCCGCCGACAAGTTGGTGAACCACGTCGCGCGCCGGGCCCTTGTAGGGAACCTGGCCTTCGATACCTTCGGGCACCAGCTTCATCTGGTCCTTGATATCCTGCTGGAAATAGCGGTCTGCGCTCCCGCGCGCCATGGCGCCCACGCTACCCATGCCGCGATAGGCCTTGTACGCACGCCCCTGGTAAAGGAAGGTCTCGCCCGGAGCCTCTTCGGTACCCGCCAGCAGCGAACCGATCATCACGGTCGACGCTCCCGCCGCCAAAGCCTTGGCCGCATCGCCTGACGTGCGCAGGCCACCGTCTGCAATCACCGGTACATCTCCGGCAGCACTCGCGGCCTCCATGATCGCCGTCAGCTGAGGCACACCGACACCGGCGACGATGCGGGTCGTGCAGATCGAACCGGGGCCGATGCCCACTTTCACCCCATCTGCGCCTGCATCGACCAATGCTTTGGTCGCCTCTGCGGTGGCAACATTGCCGGCGACGACCTGCACAGAGTTGGACAGCTTTTTCACCCGCTCTACCGAACGGGCAACCTCCTTGTTGTGACCATGTGCCGTGTCGATGATGATCACATCGCATTCGGCGGCAACCAGTGCCTCGGTACGCTCGAAACCCTTGTCTCCTACAGTGGTCGCAGCTGCCACGCGCAGGCGACCGCCTGCATCCTTCGTGGCATCGGGGTTGAGAACGGCCTTCTCGATATCCTTCACCGTAATCAGTCCGACGCAGTGATAGGCATCGTCGACGACCAAAAGCTTCTCGATGCGGCGCTGGTGAAGGATCTTGCGTGCTTCTTCCTGGCTCACGCCCATGCTGACGGTAGCAAGATTCTCCCTCGTCATCAGCTCTTTGACTGGCTGGTTGGGATTGTCTGCAAATCGTACATCGCGGTTGGTCAGGATGCCCACCAGCTTGCCCGACGGATCGACCACGGGAATTCCGCTGATCTTGTGACGGATCATCAGTTCTTGCGCAGTGCCAAGCGTGGAATCGGGTTCGATCGTGATCGGATTGACGACCATCCCACTTTCGAAGCGCTTCACGCGGGCAACGGCAGCGCATTGTTCCTCGATGGTAAGGTTGCGGTGGAGCACACCGATACCGCCCAGCTGCGCCATGATAATCGCCATCTCGGCTTCAGTAACCGTGTCCATCGCCGCAGAAAGCACGGGAATATTGAGCGAAATCCCGCGCGTCAGCTGCGTCTTGGTGGAAGCCTGCGAAGGCAGAATGTCACTCTCCGCCGGACGCAGCAACACGTCGTCGAAGGTGAGACCGGTTTCAATGTCGGTTGGATGGTTTTGTTTCTGGGCCATCCTCTCCCCTGTCACAAGCAAAGGTGATTCGCCAAGAGGGTAATTCAACAGGACGGCGAAAACACGCCGGGCAATAGCCAAATTTGATGCATGTCGATCCCCCCAACCAAAACGGTCCGGAGCGTATGACATACCGCCGATCGGGTTAAGTTCAAACGGGCCTATTCAGCCGTCCAGCCACCATCGATCGATAAGTTCGCACCGTTGATATTCTGCGCATCGTCCCGGCAGAGGAACACGGCCATGGCGGCAACTTCCTCGATCTGGACGAACTTCTTGGTCGGTTGCTTGGCCAGGAGCACGTCATTCATCACCTGCTCGCGTGTCATATTGCGGGCAGCCATTGTGTCGGGAATCTGGTTTTCGACAAGCGGTGTCCAGACATAGCCGGGGCTGATGCAATTGGCCGTGATATTGTGCTCGGCCAGTTCGAGCGCCAGCGTCTTGGTCAGCCCCGCCATGCCGTGTTTTGCCGCAACATAGGCGCTCTTGAACGGACTGGCGGTGAGCGAATGGGCGCTGGCTGTGTTGATGATCCGTCCCCAGCCCGCTTGCTTCATATGCGGAACCGCCAATCGGGCAGTGTGGAACGCCGACGAGAGATTGAGGGCGATGATCATCTCCCACTTCTCTGGCGGGAATTCCTCCACCGGGGCGACATGCTGCATCCCTGCATTGTTCACGAGCACATCGACCGCGCCTGCCTTCGCCATGAGCTCCTCGACACCAGCGACACTGGCCAGGTCGGCGCCGATATGCGTTGCTCCCAGTTCCTCGCACAGTTTGGCAATCTCGGCCTCATCGCCAAAACCGTTGAGCACCACTTCAGCACCTTCGGAATGAAGAGCGCGGGCAATGCCCAGGCCGATGCCAGATGTCGATCCGGTAACGAGGGCGCGCTTGCCTTGAAGGAACATTCTCGACTCCTTGTGAATGAATGACGTAGGTTTCCACGAGGAAGAGCTCGAGGTCCAGCCCCTTTTCGCAGGTGCACAATTTGGGCGAGGGATTTTGACGGAAGGCAGGCGAGTGCTTCAGCCGCGGTTCAAGCGCGCAGTGTATGAATGGCCAATAAGACGCATATGAAGAACAGTGGAATAGATTTGCTGACCTACCCCAGAAACGGCGCACTGGCCGCACTTTTGCTGGGCTTCGGTGCCTTGCCGGCCTTTGCCCAGGACGATCCCATGGACCGTGACCCAAGCGCCCGCGATGTTGCGCTGACGCCGCTGGGCGATCTCAATCTGGACCGCGACCCGATTCCGGAAATCCTGCTGGAAGCACGCGCCGCGCCGTACGACGATTCAGGCTTGGAAGATTGCTCCGACGTTCGACGAATGGTCGGCGATCTCGACGCGGTACTTGGCGATGACTATGACACCTACACGCCAACAGACGACGAAATCTCGCCCACCAATATCGCCCAGCGTGTGGTCGGCAGTTTCATTCCCTTCCGCGGTATCATCCGGGAGATTTCGGGCGCTAACGAGCATGTCAGGGATTTTCGTGAAGCGATCGCGGCAGGGTTGTTGAGGCGCGCCTATCTCAAGGGACGCGGGCAGGAAATGGGGTGTCCTTATCCGGCCAGCCCTGCCCCGCCTGAACTGGTTGCGAGGCTGCAAGCCATGGCTGCAGAAGCTCAGCAAGAATCGAGTGAGAACGAAACCGCAAAGGCAGCAGATGACGGGACCACGTTTGTTTCGCGGCCCGTCATCCAGCCTACCGATTGAGCACGGGGGTAGGTTCTCAGCTCAAACGGTAAGAGTGCCCACCGATTGCTCGTCGCAATCTTCCTTGGCAGACTTGCCAGCCTCCTCCGGAATGCCAAATCTGACTGCAGAGGTGCGGATCATCCGAGGTGCAGTCGCGGCGGGCTGCACGTTGTTGCTAGCAGGAAGCTTGACAGAAGGAGCAGGTGCAAAGGACACCTCATCTTCTTCGCCTTGCTCCTCCAAGCGCTGGATTTCCTCTTCCATCCGCTGGATTTCGCTCTCAAGCTCTTCGATGATCCGTTCGCGTTGTTCCTCAGAGAGGCCCGGACTGACCGGAATGGCCCTTCTTGCCTGACGAACGGCTCGCAGAGCCATATTGTTGGCTGCGCTGCGACAAATCACCATGACGCGGCTGCCGTCCTCCAATTCGCGATTCTGGACGACCTCATCTTCATCGCAGGCGAACTCGATCCTGGGCATGTTGCGCAAAGCCATTTCCCGAGCGTGCTGCGCATGTTCCATCGCCATAACGCGCGCGCGTTCGGCACGGGCACGTGCTTCTTCGCCATGCTCCTGTGACCCAGCGGCCGCCTGATGTTCGCGACGCAAGATCACCACATTGTGCTGCGCCTCATCCATTGCACGATGCGCTTCCACCAGAGCCAATTCGATATGCTCGTCGAGCCCCTCGAGCTCTCGCATCTCGACTTCCAGCTCGGAGAACATGCGTTCCATTTCCTCATCCGAAGGAAATTCGCGTTCTTCCACACCGAATTCGCCATCAGGGCCGAAGCGGCGGATGATCATGCGTCGCCGATGATCGCCTTCCTCTCCATCATGCTCGACATGTACGCGAACGATGCGATGGTCATCATCCGGATCAATGGACTCGATTCTTGGTGGTGCCGGTGGTGCAGGCGCCGCGGGCGCTTCAGGCGGCATCGGTGCAGCCGGGGCTTCCGGCGCATCTTCCTGCGCATAGCTGATCGAAGCGGTGACAGGCAGCGCAACCAGCGCCGTAGTGACAATGGCGGCAATGCCCAGTTTCTTTCGACCCGAAGGAATTTCGGTCATGGTGAGGCTCCTTAAACGGTGAATGATCGATTTCTCGCCCAGCACCGGACAGGCCATGGGTGCCGCCAAAGCGAGGTTCGGACCGGCGGCAAAGCCGGCAATCACCTGTGCATAGGCGGCCCGTTCGGACCTTTCGCGACCCGCGACAACGCGCGCATCGCATGCTGCTTCCTGGTCCCTCCGCATTGCTCGCCAGCCCCACCATGCGAGCGGATTGAACCAGTGCAAGGCCAACAGCGGCTGCGCCGCAATATTGGCAACGAGATCGTGGCCGCGGTGGTGCGCGAGTTCATGGGCAATCGCCATGTCGCGCGCGGCAATATCGTGATGCGCCATGAAGCCGCTCGGCAGGGCGACAACCTTGTCGCTGACGCCGAAGGCCACTGGCGAGCTGACGGCAGGCGTTTCCACCAGGCGAACCTTGCCCGCTTCGCCGACCGGGCGCGCTTCTTCCAACAGGTCGCGCCGCATGCGCAAATAGTCGCGGGTGCGAAGGGCAAGGAAGATCGCAGCCCCGCCCAGCCAGAAAGGCAACAAGAGATCAAACAACTCGATAGAAATCGGTGCAACCGGCGGAGGTGCCATCGCCAGATCGCTGGCATTGGCAGTCGCTTCGGACAAAACGATCACAAGGGGCTCTTCGGTTGCCGGTGGTTGTTCGGGAGCCAGATTTGCCGGAAGAACAACCGGGGGAAGTAGAAACCGCAACAAGGGCAAGGCCCAGAGCGCATAGGCCAGCTGTGCACCAAAATGCTTCGCAACCGGTCGGCGAATGACCAATACAAGCGCGATCAACACGCCGGTAAAGATGAATGTATCGACGAGCCAGTCGGTCATTTCTTCATCTCCCGCAGCAAGCGTTCGATTTCTGCGATGTCTTCTTCCGTCAGCGCCTCATTCTCGGCCAATTGCGCAAACAAGGGGGCTGCACGACCTCCGAACAGGCGCTGCACCAGGCGCTTCGATTCACCACCCACATAGGTGTGGCGTTCGAGCAAGGGGGTATAGAGAAAACGGCGACCATCGGGTTCGGTTGCCAATGCACCCTTGGCCACCAGACGAGAAAGCAGTGTTTTGACCGTGGGCATGGACCAGCCCCGCTCCTCGCACACAGTGTCGCAAACTTCCGCGGCCGTCTGCGGAGACCGCTGCCACAGGGCCTCCATTACGGCATATTCAGCCTCGCTGATTCGTTCGGAGCCCGTCTCTTTGTCCTTGTTTGCGGTCACCCGCCCCTCCCTCTGCGACTACGCATGTAGGCGTTATGACTACATCTGTAGTCTGAATAGCCTATGAATGGCAAGTCCCGACAAACGAAAGCATATCACTTCCAGGGTAGTTTCAAAATTGACTTGTTGCATCGCTAGTGATGTAACCCGACCCCAATATCACGCGAACCAAAGGAATCCGGTGAACCAGGGCGATCCACTCGACCTGCTGATGCAAAGGACACGCAATGGCGACGACGCGGCTTACAGGGAATTCCTGGAACAGGCCGCCACGCGCCTGCGCAGTGCTCTTGCACGAAAGATCGGGAATGATGGCGAATTGGAGGACTTGGTGCAAGAAGCCTTGATTGCGGTGCATCAGAAGCGACACACGCTCGACCCCGGTCGACCGGTAGCGCCATGGCTCCACGCCATCGCGCGCTACAAATTGATCGATCACTGGCGCAAACGCGGTCGCAGCCCTGTCTTGCATGAGGATGCGGATGTTGCCGTTGCCGAGGATGAGTTTGCCTCGCTGGATGTCGAAGCACTGCTCAAGGAATTGCCAGAGGCGCAGGCCGAGGCCATCCGCCTGACGCAAATCGAGGGATTGACCGGTGCCGAGGCGAGCGAGCGCGTGGGTATCGGCCTGTCGGCAATGAAGCTGCGCGTTCACCGCGGCATGTTGCGTCTGAAGAAAGTTGTAGCAGAGAAGGACGGATGAGTAGCACAGACGACTTGATTGCCGGCCTTGCAGCAGAAGGGGTGACACCTGCTTCGCATGCGTTGCGCCGTTTCGTCATGCCTCTCGTGGCCGTGTCCGTGATCAGTGCTGGCTTCTGGCTGGCCATGCTCGGCAAGCCTTTCACCGCAGTCGAAGTCTATGGCCCCGTCCCGATGATGGTGAAATGGGGCTTTTCCCTTCCGCTTGTATTCGGGTCCGCGTGGGCGCTCCATGCGCTTGGCAGGCCCGGACAAGATGCACACAGGCGAATGCTATGTCTGGCTATTCCGTTTGCACTGGCGGCAGTAGTCCTGGCAATCGACCTGGCCATTGGCGGAGGCAGGTTTCCAGGCGCGACGTGGGATCGTTGCCTGATTGCGATGGGAACATTCGGCCCAATCTGTTTCGCCGGCGCCATCATTGCGACGCGCTGGCTTGCCCCTACGGAATTGCGCAAGGCAGGTGCAGTCGCGGGCATTTTCGGCGGTAGCGTGGCGATGAGCGCCTATGCCCCGTTCTGCCCTGAATTGGGCATGCTCTTCATGACCACCTTTTACATCCTGCCTATACTTGCCATGGCTGCGATCGGCTGGCTGCTGGGGCCGAAATTGCTGCGCTGGTAGAAGCGCGTCGCCCACGCTAACAGAAGCGCGATGAGCAAGAAATTCGACTACGGCATCAGGCGCCTGGCGGACTGCCAGAATATCGAGGATTTCCGCGAGCTCGCGCGGCGGAAGCTGCCCTTCCCTGTCTACCATTACATCGATGGTGCCGCAGATGACGAGGTGACCAAGGACCGCAACACCGTCGCTTTTGACGATGTCGATCTTGTGCCGAATGTGCTGGCTGGTGCCGAGAAGGTGGATGCGTCGGTCACGGTCATGGGCCGCAAGACAACGCTGCCGCTGATGCTTTCCCCCACCGCCCTGCAGCGCCTGTTCCATTGGCAAGGCGAACGCGCGGTCGCCGCCGTGGCGGAAAAGTTCGGCCTGTGGTTCGGGATTTCCAGCCTCGCAAGCGTGAGTATCGAGGAGATCGGGGCACGCTTCAAAGGTCCCAAGATGCTCCAGTATTACTATCACAAGGACAAGGGGCTGAACGCTGCGCTGCTGGAGAAGGCGCGCGCTGCCAATTTCGATGCAGTGACGCTCACGGTGGATACGATTGTGTCGGGCAATCGCGAGCGCTGCAAGCGCACCGGCTTCACCACCCCGCCCCGCTTCACGCCAGCCAGCGCCTTGTCCTATGCGATCAAGCCGCGCTGGGCGCTGGACTATATCTTTCGCGAGAAGTTCGAGCTGCCAAATGTTGCCAGTCCCGAGGACCTGGCCAATAATGTTTCCTTGTCGGTGCAGGACTATTTCAACACCAGGCTCGATCCGTCGATGGGTTGGAAGGATGCCGAACAGCTCCGCAATGATTGGGGCGGCACTTTCTGCCTCAAAGGCATTATGTCGGTGGAGGATGCCCGGCGCGCGGCGGACATGGGCTGCGATGCGATCATGGTCTCCAACCATGGCGGCAGGCAACTCGACGGATCGCGCAGCCCCTTCGACCAGCTCGACGCCATCGTGCAGGCGGTTGGCGGTCGGTGCGAAGTGATCCTCGATGGAGGTGTAAGGCGCGGAACGCATGTGCTGAAGGCGCTGGCCACAGGCGCCACCGCGGTGAGCGGCGGTCGATTATACCTCTACGCCCTCGCCGCTGCGGGGGAAGCAGGCGTCGATCGCGCAATTACGCTGCTCGAAGAGGAAATCATCCGCGCGATGAAGCTGATGGGGGTGACCCGGATCGACCAGCTCACTCCCGACAAGATTGTGCGGCGCTGACTTGCACACCGACAGCAAATGTGAGGACAAGGCCCCATCATGCTGAAACGAATCGCCTTTATCGCATCTATTGCGTTCGCACTTCCCGTCCATGCTCAAGCACCCGAAGTTACGGAAACGGTGGTGCAGGTCATTGAGCAGGCCGAACCTACGGAGCCCGAAACCACCCTCGTCGTTATCGAAACAACCATGGGCGAAATCACCGTGGCTCTGGAAACCGAGCGCGCGCCGATCACTGCGGCCAATTTCCTTCGCTATGCGGACGAAGATCGCTTCGACGGTACGGTGTTTTACCGCGTGCTTTCGGTCGATTGGGGGGACCAGCCCAACGGCTTTATCCAGGGCGGCACGCAGAACAATCCCGACCGGATTCTCGACCCCATCGCGCATGAACCGACCAATGAAACAGGCGTGACTCACACTAGGGGTGCGCTCTCCATGGCGCGCTTCGGGCCAGGCACGGCAACGGGCGATTTTTCCATCATGCTGCAAGACCAGCATGGGCAGGATGCCGATCCCGACAATGAGGATCCGGACAGGCAGCTCGGCTATGCTGCCTTCGGCTATGTCGTGGACGGGATGGAGGTGGTGCATGCCATCCACGCCGCACCGATCGATCCGGAACTGGGCGAAGGCTGGCTGAAGGGCCAGATGCTGGCCAATCCGGTGACGATCCTCGATGTGCGCCGGTTGAAACCTGTCGAAGGGAAGTAGGTCAACCGCCTGCCGCCGGTCGTCCCACCGGTTCGCTCGTCGTGGCAGGCATTCGCGATTCCAGGTAACGCAACCACTGGCGCGCGCCCTCGCCAATCTGTACCTGGGGAAGCGAGGGCATCAGGCCTGCCCGCGCTTCCCATTCGGAGATCGAGCTACGCGCTTCTTCCAGGGCAACCGCAAGACCTTGCGGCTTGCGCAAGGCGTTGTTGACCACGGCATCACCGAAATAGGTCCAGTCATTGTCTGCGCGGCATCCGAATGAAGTCCGATCAGCCGCGGAGGCGGTAGCGATCGCTGTATCGTAAGTGGCGAGGTACGGTACGAATATGCCGGAATAGCAGGCGCTGAGAAGCAGGAGGCGGCGATCAAGGCCCAGTTCGCCCAGCACCGTTCCAAGATAGGCTGGCGACAGGACACCATAGCCGGAGTCCCCTTCGTGATAGGCGAGCCCCTGCGGCATTCCGTGACTGGTAGAGTAAAGCACCAGCACATCTTCTGCCGGGTCGAGAATCTCTGCAATGCGCGCCAACGCCACCGTGAGACTGGAAATCGAGCCGCGCGGCAAACCACCGCTACGCCCATCAGGCCCCGCCAGCACCAGTGTGCGCCCTTCCGCATCGTACCGACGCGAAAGGACATTTCCGGCTTCCCGCGCCTCGCGTGCAAAGACGGGATCGCTGTCCAGCGCGACGGCGACAACGTAGGCATCGACCGTGCCTGCACGCTGCGGCTGCAATTGCTCCAATGCAGCATCAAGCCTGCGCCGTTCGGCCAGCATGGCCCGTGCGGACCTGCCTCGCTGCATTTCCGGCCCCTGCATCGGGTTCCACTCCAAGGCATCGGGCCAGCCTGCGACATGCGCCTGCGGATGGATCGGTTCGGCAGGCGTATCCTGCGCATTGAGCGCAGTGCAGAGCATCGTTGCGCTTGCCGTCGCAATCAGGAAGTTAAGCCCCCGTCCCATCGCAGACAAATTGCTGCGATAGACAAGGTCAGTCAAGCGCGCTTAGTACACCCGCTTTTTCGGCTTGATATATTCGATATCGTCGGTGAGCGTGTACTCGTGCACCGGACGGTAATCTATTTTGACTTCGCCGCCATTGCCGCCCCAACCGGTGAACCAGGCTGCGGTGTGTTTCATCCAGTTGGCATCGTCGCGATCGGGATAATCCTCATGCGCGTGGGCCCCGCGGCTTTCCTTGCGGTTTTCCGCAGAAGCCATGGTGACATTGGCTTGCGCCATGAGATTGTCGAGTTCGAGCGTTTCGATCAGGTCTGAGTTCCAGATCAGCGAACGGTCGCTGACATGGATGTCCTGCATGCGCTTGTTGACCTCCGCCAGCTTCTTGACACCCTCAGCCAGCAACTCGCTGTCACGGAACACGGCAGCATGCTTCTGCATCGTCTTCTGCATGTCGGCGCGCACTTCCGCGGTGGGCGATCCTCCTTTTGCCATGCGGAAGTGATCGACACGAGACAGGGCAAAATCGGCGCTGTCCTTGGGCAGTTCGGCCTGCTTGCCATTGGGCTGCAGCAGTTCCTTGAGGCGGTGGCCGGTCGCACGACCGAAAACCACGAGATCGATCAGCGAGTTGGACCCAAGGCGGTTTGCACCATGGACCGAAACACAGGCTGCTTCACCCACGGCGAACAGACCCGGCACCACATGGTCCGGATTCCCATCCGGCCCGATGGTCACGACCTCTCCATGATAGTTACAGGGAATGCCGCCCATATTGTAATGCACCGTCGGGGTCACCGGCAGCGGCTGGCGGGTCAAATCGACGCCTGCGAAAATCTTGCCGCTTTCGGTAATGCCCGGCAGGCGTTCTGCCAGCACCTTGGGGTCGATATGGTCGAGGTGGAGGTAGATGTGGTCCTTTTCAGGTCCCACACCACGCCCCTCGCGCATTTCCATCGCCATTGAGCGCGAGACAACGTCGCGGGAAGCAAGGTCCTTCGCGGAAGGAGCATAGCGCTCCATGAAGCGCTCGCCTTCGGAATTGGTCAGGTACCCGCCCTCGCCGCGCGC
>CAJXLD010000024.1 GCA_913055595.1 uncultured Altererythrobacter sp. | reverse complement strand
CCATGCGGATGCGGCTCGCCGCCTCGTCCATCAAATCGATGGCCTTGTCTGGCAGGAAGCGGTCGGAAATATAGCGTTCGGAGAGCTGTGCAGCCGCAACAATGGCACTATCGGTGATGCGCACGCCGTGGTGTAGCTCGTATTTCTCCTTGATGCCGCGCAGGATGGAAATCGTGTCCTCCACACTGGGCTCATCGACAAAGACCGGCTGGAAGCGCCGCTGCAGCGCCGCGTCCTTCTCGACATATTTCTGGTACTCGTCGAGCGTGGTGGCGCCGATACAGTGTAGCTCACCGCGGGCGAGCGCGGGCTTCAGGAGGTTGCCCGCATCCATGCTGCCTTCGGAAGCGCCCGCGCCGATCAGCGTGTGCATCTCGTCAATAAACAGGATGATCTGGCCTTCGGCGCCCTTCACTTCGTCGAGAACAGCCTTCAACCTTTCCTCGAACTCGCCGCGATATTTCGCACCCGCAATCATGCTGCCAAGGTCGAGCGACATCAAGGTGCGATCTTTCAGGCTGTCGGGCACATCGCCATTGGCGATGCGCAGGGCAAGGCCCTCAGCAATGGCGGTCTTGCCGGTGCCGGGTTCGCCAATCAGGACAGGATTGTTCTTGGTCCGTCGGGCGAGGATCTGCACCGTGCGACGGATTTCCTCGTCGCGCCCAATCACCGGGTCGAGCTTCCCGTCCTTCGCAGCTTGCGTCAGGTCGCGGGCATATTTCTTCATCGCGTCATAGCTGGCTTCGGCATTGGCGGTGTCAGCCGTCTTGCCCTTGCGCAATTCGTTGATCGCATCATTCAGCGCTTCGGCCTTCACGTTGGCGGCTTCAAGTGCCTTTCCGGCCGTGGTGGTCTTGGCCAGCACCAGCGCCAGCAGCAAGCGCTCGACCGTGACATAGCTATCACCTGCCTTCTCGGCGATCTGTTCGGCCTGGTCGAGCACACGCACGGCATCATTGTCGAGACCTGGCGTCTGTTGCGCTCCACCACCGGACACTGCCGGTATCTTTGACAGCGCCTTGTCAATCTCATCTACAGCCAGCGCGGCGTTGCCCCCTGCGCGCTGGATCAGTCCCGCAGCCATGCCCTCGTCATCTTCAAGCAGGGCTTTCAGTAGATGTTCGGTGGAGATGCGCTGGTGGCTGTTGCGGATCGCAACGGTCTGCGCGCTCTGCAGGAAACCCTTGGCGCGGTCAGTGAATTTTTCCAGGTTCATATGAGGCCCTCAATTCCTTTCCTCGCAGAGATAGTGTGACATTTTCGCAACACAACCCCCTCTGACAAACTCCGGTGTGTTACCCACCTAAATCGGTGCTGCCCTGCCCGTTGCAAGCCCTACGCCGAACAATTTTGGCACTTGGTCGAAGCACAGGCACTGATCGGGGTCAAATCACGTTTTCATGGCCTCCGCGGTGCAGGTCATTCTATGCTCCATCTCCGCAGTTCCAACGCTCTATACGGCGCGCATTCCTGTGGTAATAGGTCCAGATGAAACCAGTTCAAATCCTCTCCGCCCTGCTCCCAGCGACATTGCTGGCATCCTGCACTACGCTGGCAGAAGCACCCGCAGCAGCCCCCGAACCGATTGCAGCGGAAGCACCCGAGTCCAGCCTTCAGGACCTCGTCGAACAGGTCGAGATTCCCTATGAGATATTCACGCTGGACAACGGGCTGACCACCATCGTCCATACCGATCGCAAGGCCCCTATCGTAGGCGTGACGGTTTACTATCGCGTGGGTTCCAGGCATGAACCGCGCGGACGCACGGGGTTTGCCCATCTGTTCGAACACATAATGTTCAACGGCAGCGAGAACGTGGAGAACTTCGACATTCCGCTCGAAGCCGCAGGTTCGGCGCCCACCAATGGTTCCACCTGGTATGACCGAACCAATTACGTCGAGACCGTTCCGACAGGGGCACTCGATCTGGGGCTGATGATGGAAAGCGACCGCATGGGTTATCTGCTCGGAGCGGTGACGCAGGAAGACCTCGATCGCCAACGTGGTGTGGTGCAGAACGAAAAGCGGCAGGGTGACAACCAGCCGTATGGCCTGGCCGAATATCTGGTGCCCGACAATCTGCTTCCCGTCGGTCACCCCTATCGCCACTCCACCATCGGATCCATGGCCGATCTGTCTGCCGCTTCGCTGGAAGACGTGCGCAGCTGGTTCCGCGACAATTATGCGCCCAACAACGTGGTACTCGCGCTTGCAGGCGACATCGATCTCGAAACCGCGAGAGAAAAAGTGGAACGCTGGTTCGGCGCCATTCCGCGAGGGCCAGAAGTCGCGGCCGCAGAAGGCGGGCCCGTCACCCTTCCCGCCCCGATTATCCAGGAAATCACCGACCAGGTCAGCCAGGTACGCGTAACGCGCAACTGGACAGGTCCCGGTATCAACCATCCCGACGCCGTTCCACTCGAAGTCGGCATGTACATTTTGGGCGGGCTGGCTTCCTCAAGGCTCGATAATTCCATGGTCTATGGCGAGGAAGTGGCGACACGGGTTTCCGCCTATGCGCAGGTCTTTGAGGAACTGAGCTTACTCGCCGCAGAATTTGACCTCGCCCCCGGATCAGATCGCGAGCACACACAAGCGCTCTTTGATTCCGAAATCGAGCGCATGGTGAATGACGGTCCGACCGAGGACGAGCTCAAACGCGCGGCGACCCAGCTCATTTCTGGCAAGCTGGCTGGCCTCGAGCGCGTGGGCGGCTTTGGCGGCAAGGGAATGGAGCTTGCCGAAGGGCTCCTCTACACTGGCGATCCTGAACATTACCGCGTCAGGCTCGAACGGATCGCAAGCTTGACGCCTGCGGAAATCCGCTCTGCCATGCAGCGCTGGCTCAGGCGTCCGGCCTATACGCTGGCGATCGTTCCTGGCGAACGGACTCTAGATGGCGCACTGATGGGCGGTTGGGGTGATGAGGATATCAACCCACCGCCGGCGCCGGATGCGGGCGGCGGGGTAACCGCCGAACGCACTGGCCCCGAACGCGATTTCCCGCCGGTGGGCAATGTGCCTGCACTCGATTTCCCCGATGCCGAGCATGCGCGGCTGACCAACGGGATTGGCGTTACGCTTGTGAGGCGCGAACACGTACCTTCGGTCAACATCACTCTGCTGCTCGATGCAGGTGCGGTTGTCGATGACCCTGCCCGGGCGGGACTTCACCGCATGACGGTGGACATGATGAGCGAAGGCACGCCAACGCGCGGCCCGCTCGACATCGTGATTGAACAGGAAGAACTGGGTGCGACCATTTCCACCGCAGCAGGTATTGATGCCACCCAAGTCCGCCTCACGTCACTCACTAGCAATTTGGCACAATCGCTCGACCTGATGGCCGATATCACCTTGCGCCCTGCCTTCGCGCAGGACGCTTTCAACCGGGTACAGGCACAGCGCCTGGCCGGGATTGAAGAGGAACGCACATCTCCGGGCGCCTTGGCGGGGCGTGCATTCGGGCGCGTCTTGTTCGGAGACGAAAACCCCTACGCGCTTGCCTCCACGACAGGCGAATATGAAGTTATCGCCACGCTGACACCTGAAGACTTGCGTGCGGAACATGCAAAATGGTTTCGTCCAGATCTGGCCAGTTTCACCGTGGTCGGCGACATCACCATGGATGAGCTACTGCCACAGCTGAAGGATGCATTTGGTGACTGGATGCCCTCGGCAGCAAGGATTGCGAACAAGAGGATTGATCTCCCTCATCCTGCGGCACAGCCGAGGCTGGTAGTGGTCGACCGCCCCAATTCGCCGCAATCCGTACTGCTGCTTGGCCGAGTGCTACCGATCAACGGAACTGATCCCGGCAATGAGCCTCTGCAATTGGCAAATGAAGTGCTCGGCAACGGCTTTCTCTCGCGCCTGATGTCGGACCTGCGCGAAACAAGGGGCTGGACATACAGTATAAGTTCCAGCCTGCCGGGCCGCGTAGGTCCGGTTCCGCTGGTCGTTTCCACCGCTATGCAGTCCGACCGCACAGCGGATTCGATCCGCGTGATCATGGAGCAGATGGACGCATTCCCGTCAGAAAGCCCTGTGACCGACGTGGAATACCAGCGCGTGACCGACGGCAATATTCGTGGGCTTCCCAATCGGTTCGAAACCAATGGCCAGATCATGGGTGCCATGCTCGGAAACGAATTGTACGAACGCCCGGATGATTACCAGGAGCGGCTGCCGGACATCTATCGCGCGATCACTCCTGCAGAGATCAATGCGGCGGCAGCTCAATACCTGCACCCGCGTGACCTCGCCATCGTGGTGGTGGGTGACCGCGCGCAGATCGACGATCAGCTCGCCACGCTGGGATTGGACATCGAATATATGGAGGCAAGCGAGCTCTAGGGCGCTAGAAGGCGACACATGTCGCGCCTGATCGCCTTCAACAAGCCCTTTGGCGTGCTTTCGCAGTTCACCGATGCGAAGTCCCCGACCGAACGGCCCACACTCTCGGCTTATATCGACGTCCCGCGCGTCTATCCCGCCGGGCGGCTCGACCGAGACAGCGAGGGCCTGCTGTTGCTGACCGATGACGGGCGGCTGCAGGCCCGCATCGCCGATCCGAAATTCAAGCTTCCGAAAACCTATCTGGTGCAGGTGGAGGGCATTCCCGATGAGACCGCGCTGCGGGCACTGCGCAAGGGCGTGACGCTGAAGGACGGCATGACCCGCCCTGCCAAGGTCGAAATGATCGACTCGCCCGATCTGTGGGAGCGCGATCCGCCTGTGCGTTATCGCAAGACAGTACCCGATAGCTGGCTGCGCCTCACCATCAGCGAGGGCCGCAACCGCCAGGTCCGCCGCATGACTGCTTCCTTAGGGTATCCTACCTTGCGGCTCGTACGCTGGCGCATCGGCGACTGGACGCTCGACGGCCTGTCGCCGGGCGAATGGCGGGAACTTGAGCTACCCTAAGTGATCCCCTGCGAAGGCAGGGGTCCAGAGCTGCAAGGCGCATACGTGCATTACTGGGCTCCAGCCTTCGCAGGAGCACACCGAATTCCTAAATCTGTCCCCGTAACGCCTGATAGGCCACTGCCGTCACCGTATTGGACAGATTGAGCGAGCGAACCTTGTCCGTCACCATCGGCAGGTGGAAAAGCCGCTCGCGATGCGCCGCCACAATCGCTTGCGGCAGGCCCTTGGTCTCCGATCCGAACACCAGATAGGCATCCTCTGGATAGTCCGGCTCGTAGAAGCTTGTCTCGCCGAATTCCTCGAACAGGAAGAGCTGGTCGGCACGCGGCGCGCGCTCGACCAATAACTCTTCCCAACTCCCGAACTCTGCCAGCCGCACATGCTGCCAGTAATCCAGCCCCGCGCGCTTCAACTGCTTGTCGTTGAGCGTGAAGCCATAAGGCCGCACCAGCACCAGCTCCATGTCGAGCGCCACACACGTGCGCCCCACCGCCCCGGTATTATGCGGGATTTCCGGATGGACAAGGACGATGGAGGTCATGCCTACACCTCCGCCCGAGCAATCAGCCCAGCTTGTCCTTCAAAATCTGGTTCACCACCTGCGGATTGGCTTTGCCCTGCATGGCCTTCATCGTCTGGCCGACAAAAAAGCCAAAGAGCTTGTCCTTGCCGCCGCGATATTCTTCGACCTTGTCGGCATTGTTGGCGATAATCGTGTCGATCGCTTCCTCGATGGCGCCGGTGTCGCTGACCTGCTTGAGGCCTTCGGTGTCAGCGATTTCCCCTGGTTCGCGGCCGGTCTTGAGGACGATCTCGAAGATTTCCTTGGCCTGTCCGCCGGAAATCTCACCCTTGGCCTGCATGTCGAGGATGCTGGCCTGCCGCTCCGCCGTGGCATGCGACACGTCCGCTTCGTCACCCAGCGCCTTGATCACACCTGGTGCGACCGAAAGCGACCAGTTGGCGACCTGTGTAGCGACGTCCTTTTCGGGCTTGCCGATGCCCTTGGCGGTGGCAGCGAGGAGCGTCTCGAAGCGCGCGAATGTCTCCACCTCGGCGGTAAGTTCGCGGGCATTATATTCGGAGAGCCCCAACTCGCCCGTGTAGCGCGCACGCTTTGCATCGGGCAGTTCGGGAAGGCTCTCGCGGCATGCTTCCAAAAAGGCATCGTCGAGTGCGAGTGGCAGCAGGTCCGGATCGGGGAAATAGCGGTAGTCATGCGCATCTTCTTTCGAGCGCATGGACCGCGTATGGCCGGTATTGGGATCGAACAGGCGCGTTTCCTGCACAATCTTGCCGCCATCTTCCAACACATCGACCTGGCGCTGTGCCTCATGCTCGATCGCCTGCATGACGAAACGGACCGAGTTGACGTTCTTCGTCTCGGTCCGTGTGCCGAGTTCGGTATCGCCCACCTTGCGGACCGAGACATTCACGTCCGCGCGCATGGAGCCTTCCTCCATATTGCCGTCGCACGACCCGACATAGCGCAGGATCGAGCGCAGCTTGCGGATATAGGCGCCTGCCTCTGCCGGTGAGGTCATGTCCGGGCGGCTGACGATTTCCATCAGCGCCACGCCGGTGCGGTTCAAATCGACATAGGACATGGTCGGATGCTGGTCATGCATCAGCTTGCCCGCGTCCTGCTCCACATGGATACGCTCGATGCGGATCACCTTGTCTTCCGGGATTCCGGCTTTTTCGTCCGCCTCGATCAGCAGCTGTCCTTCGCCCACAAGTGGATGATAAAGCTGCGAAATCTGGTACCCCTGCGGCAGGTCGGCATAGAAGTAATTCTTGCGGTCAAAGCGCGACCATTTGTTGATCTCAGCCTCGATCGCCATGCCGGTGCGCACCGCTTGGCGAATACATTCGCGATTGGGCACTGGCAGCATGCCGGGCATGGCCGCGTCGATCAGGCTGACCTGTACGTTGGGCTCCGCCCCGAATTCGGTGGAGGCGCTGGAGAACAGCTTGGCTTTGGAAGTGACCTGCGCATGGACCTCGAGGCCGATCACGACCTCCCACTGCCCCGTTGCGCCCTGAATGCGGTAATTACTCATAGAATCTAATCCAACGTCGCGAAGCAAAAGGTAAGACACCGATGAGCGGCGAGAGCAACCAGCCCGCCCCAACTATGCTCATCACATCGATAGGATACCCCAACTCCGAGCATGTCGACAAAAATGCGATAGAACCAATAGTCAAGGTGACAATGCTGGAAAGGGTATGTTTTAGCGTAGCACAACCTTGCATCACAGGGATGCACAGCCCCCGAAAGCTTAAGCCTACGAATGCCATGACTACCAATAGCACAGCAATCCGAACCGCAAGCCAAGAATCCAGTTCTTCATCAGCAATACCAAAACCAAGAAATGCGCCCAAGAACGCGCCAAATGTGACGTTGACAAAGTCAAAGATTCTCTCTGCCTCTTCGACTTCAAATGTCATATCGGGCTCACCACTCATATCACCACCACTTCTCCGGCTTGGCCGTAAACCCGGCACGCTGTTCGATAGCAAGACCGGCGTTAAGCACAGCCTGTTCGTCGAACGCAGGACCGACGATCTGCAGACCCAGTGGCAAGCCATCCTTGTTCAGGCCTGCGGGCACGCTCATTGCCGGAAGGCCGGCAAGCGAAGCGGGAACAGCGAAGACGTCGTTCAAATACATCGCAAGCGGATCGCTCGTCTTGTCGCCCAAAGCAAATGCCGCAGTCGGCGTCGTCGGGGCGAGCACAAAGTCGCACTTCTCCCACGCCTGCTCAAAATCGCTCTGCACCAAGGTGCGGATCTTCATCGCCTGCGTGTAATAGGCATCGTAGAATCCGGCGCTGAGCACATATGTACCGATCAATATGCGGCGCTTCACCTCGTCACCGAAACCTTCGGCGCGGGTGGCGGCATACATGTCCTGCAAACCGGCGCCATCGGGCAGGTCGCGCAATCCGTATCGCACGCCGTCATAGCGCGCGAGGTTGGAAGAGGCCTCCGCCGGAGCGACAATGTAATAGGCGGGCAGCGCATATTTGGTGTGCGGCAGGCTGATTTCGACAACCTCCGCGCCCGCATCCTTCAACCAGGCAATGCCATCTTCCCAGCTCTTGAGGATGTCCTCGTCGGTACCGTCCATACGATATTCCTTCGGAATACCCACACGCTTGCCCGAAAGGTCCGCATTGAGGTTCGCGCTCCAGGCAGGAACATCCAGCTCGAGACTGGTCGAATCCTTGGGATCGAAGCCCGCCATCGCTTCCAGCATGATCGCGCAATCTTCCACGCTGCGGGCCATCGGGCCTGCCTGGTCGAGGCTGCTGGCAAAGGCGACGATGCCCCAGCGGCTGCAGCGACCATAGGTCGGCTTGATGCCCGCAATGCCGGTGAAGGCGGCAGGTTGGCGGATCGATCCGCCCGTGTCGGTGCCGGTGGCTGCAGGCGCGATGCGCCCGGCGACGGCTGCAGACGAACCGCCCGAAGAACCGCCCGGAGCGAGCTTGGCATTGCCGCCATCGTTGCGCCGCCAGGGATTGGCAACATCGCCGAAATAGCTGGTTTCGTTGGAAGAGCCCATGGCGAACTGGTCAAGGTTCAGCTTACCCAGCATGCCCGCACCCGCATCCCACAACTTCTGGCTTACGGTGCTTTCATATTCGGGCTTGAAGCCTTCGAGAATATGGCTCGCCGCAGTGGTCTGCACGCCCTTCGTGGCGAACAGGTCCTTCATGCCGATCGGCACACCGGCCATGGTGCCCAGTTCCTTGCCCGCGGCACGGTCAGCATCGACCTTCTTCGCCGCATCCAGCGCATGGTCGGGTGTGGCGACGATAAAGGCGTTCAGTTGCGCAGCGTCCGCCACGGCAGCGTTGAAGGCTTCCGCCACTTCGACGGCGGAAAAGTCGCCGACGGCCACGCCATCGCGGATCGCCTTGACGCCGAGTTCTGTCAGATCAGTCACTATTCGATCACCTTCGGAACGCCGAAGAAGCCATGTTCGGCCACGGGCGCATTGGCGAGGATGGCATCGCGCTTGCCGCCGCCGGTCAGCGGGTCGGCATCGACCACGTCATCGCGCAGGCGCAGCTCTTGCGGGATCACCGCAGTCATGGGTTCGACCGAGGAGGTATCGACCTCCCCCAACTGCTCGACCCAGGCGAGGATATTGTTGAACTCAGGCACCATGTGGTCGAGGTCCTTCTCGTCCACATCGATGCGCGCGAGCGAGGCGATCTTCGCCACTTCTTCTCGGGTAACTGACATGCGCGCTGCACTAGCGGCGAGCAGGCAGAGCTTCAAGCGGTCTTAGAGCTATTCGAATGGCATGCCCACGGGCATATCGTCAGAATACACCTGCCGCATCTCCACTGTGCGCACTTCGACCACCGGCGGAACCGGCTCCGCGTCGGAGTCAATATCTCGCGCGGTAACCAGACTGCCTGGAAAAGAAGGGTAATATTCCTCCAGCTTGCCATCCTCATCGAGCAGGAAATGGGTGAGCCCTCGCCGCTCGACCAGGCCGGCATGCCGTTTGCCATTCGGTCCCTCACCCAAGTCAAGCGCAGTGCATGATTCGGTGCAGCGATAAGTCTGTTCCCGCAGCAAACCTTCAAAGGCTTCTGCCAAGATCGCATCGTCAAAAGTGAGGGCCAGATTGGGCCTGCGTTCGGCCATGGGCTCAACATCCACGGACGCATATCGATAGGGGCGGTATTCGGCATCGCGCGCTTCGGCGGCCAAAACGGACACTTCACCTTCACGCGCAACCAGTTCTTCCAGCACTTCCCGCCCAGAATCGCCAAAATCCCAGCGCAGCGCAGCGTAGTCGAAATCCTCGGGCGACACCTTGTCCGCATCCAGCCGGGCGACCTGGTTACGCGCGGACATGCCGCCAAAATCGAGGATAGGCAGGGCGAGGAAGAGTGCTATCCCGCAAGTGGCAATCGCGAGGTGTAAATTCGCCTGGCGCAAATAGGCCGCCCAGCCTTGCAGGCGCCCACGCGCCAGCCCGACCCAATAAGCCAGGCCATAAGCAGTGGCGATGATAATTGTGACCAGCGCCCAGATGCGTTCGGGCGTAAGGCCGTATTGGTTGATGCGGATACCCATGGATATCGCAGCGAATATCGCCAAGGGGAATATGCCCGCTGCCAATACCAAGGCTGCAATCTGCATCACGCGGTTGGCACTGCGCGCCTCGTCATCGTCGCGGATAATGGCATTGGAAAGGACGAAACTGCCCAGCGCACAAGTGAGCAGGATCGGCGTTGCGGCCTCTGTCGCATCCCATAAAGCCTGCCCGCCCGATGCCAGCAATGCCACAAGAAACACAACCAATGCCGCGGCCAGAGGAATGGCCAGCATGGACAGCACGATCAGCACCAGCTTCTGCAGCGCGCCAATCACCTTCAGATTATTGCGCAAGACACCCAAAGCCGCACCAAAGGCGCCGCCGCTCCACGCCCAGCCGAACCATGCCTCGTCGATCAGCATGTCGATGAAATTGATGCCCACAAGGTCGAACAATGCATCGAGCAGGAATAGCATCAGCCAGCTCAGGCCCAAGAATGCGATAGCCCCAGCTGCACTGACGGCATCAGTCCAGACGTGGTAGTGCGTGAGCTTGTAATCAGTCGCTAACCGCGTGCGGTGAAATTCCGCCTGGAAGAGTGGAAGGGCAATCACCGTTGCGAACACACCCGCAAAGAAGGCGAATTCCTCACCGGCCAGCGCATCATCCTGCGCCACGGTGTTATAGGCCAGCCCACCCATGACAAGACCGGCAATCAGCGCAAATATTGCCGCGCCAAAGGGGTTTTTCGGCGTCAGCGAAAAGGCAGCGCAAAGCGATCCGAAGAAGAGGAAAGCAGCACCCGCTGCTTCCGTAGGCGTGGGATCGCTGCCGTCAAAAAGGAAGTGTATCAGGAAGCCGGCAAGAGCGAGGATACCCGCAAGCACCCAGGGACGTAGCGGCCAGTCTTCAATGAGTGGTTCCGCGCTCGCCGTGCTGTCCATATCCTCTCCCCCTTGTGAGCTTACTCCGCTGCGGCTTCTGCCTCCGCAGCCATTACTTGTGCCATGACCGCATTAATCTGGGCGGAACGTGCCTCCAGCTCTTCGGGCGTCATGAAATCATGTAAGGTCACATTGAATGTGAGGTCGGCATTGGCCGGAATGGGTGAGCCCGGGGGCGGCGTGGCGCCGTAGGCCAGCTCGGCCGGAATCTCGATAATGTAGCGCCCGCCCTTCTGCATTTGCAGCAATCCCTCGCGGAAACCCGGCACCACTCCGTCGAGCTGCATGAAAGTCCCTTGGGGAATGAGATCGGCAATCTGTTCGGGAAGATCTGTGGGTCTGGGCGGCGATTCGTCAAAAACCGTACCGTCATCCAGCATGCCGACGTAATCGACGAAGACTGCATCACCTTCTTGCGGATAGGCGCCTTCGCCAGCCACAACGGTCTCTATCGAAACAGAGGGCGGGCGCGAAGTGAACCACGCGACGGCACTGGCCACGGCCGCGCCGACGATCACGCCGAGCCAGAACTTGGTGAGAGAGCCCTTCTCAATGGGCTGCAGTGGTACGCGGGTGACTTCGGCCATGAAGATTAGCTTCCTGAAATAAAAAGGGCGCCGAGAGTTTCCTCTCCGCGCCCGTTTGGCTTAGCTTTGCGAAAGGTGCAAGCGCTGTCCCGCCTTAGCGGACGCCGTCGCGCTCCATACGCTTGCGCTCCAGCTTGCGGGCGCGGCGCACGGCTGCGGCCTTTTCACGAGCGCGCTTTTCGCTCGGCTTCTCATAGTGGCGACGCAGCTTCATCTCGCGATATACCCCCTCGCGCTGCAGCTTCTTCTTGAGCGCGCGGAGAGCCTGTTCGACGTTGTTATCGCGGACGATGATCTGCATAAACCTAAGCCACCTTATCTAATCTCAAACATGGTCAGAGCCCGCGAGCGATCGGCGCGGGATGCACCACTTGTTATACCAATGAAACACGCGCCGAATCCTTAATGGACCGGCCATATGGCGCGCGCACTAGGTGAAAATCACTGCAAAGGCAAGCCTGTGATGGGTTTCATAGGCGCGCGCTTGCGTCTAAGGCGCTTGCCTATGTCAGCCACACCACAACTTTACGCTTCGCTCTCTGTCGCCTTGGGCGGCGGTCTGGGCGCGCTCGCCCGTTACCAGCTTGGCCGCCTGATGACCCATTGGATGGGCGTTCAGGCCGTGACCACCTTTCCCTGGGCAACATTGGCCTGCAACGCGATCGGCAGCCTGCTGATGGGCGTTCTGGCCGGATTTCTTGCCCGCCACGGGCAAGGCGGCGAACAGGTGCGCCTGCTGCTGGGTGTGGGCCTGCTCGGCGGGTTCACCACCTTCTCTGCCTTCAGCCTCGAACTCACGCTGTTGATGGAGCGTGGGCAATGGACGCTGGCCTTCATCTACCTCGCCCTGTCGGTGGCGCTGGGCGTGACCGGGCTGATCTTCGGCCTCACCGTCACGCGCCTGATCGGCTGAGGCCATCATGAGCGACACTGTTCGCCAGTTTACTATCGGTGAGGACGATGACGGCGTACGTCTGGACCGCTGGTTCAAGCGCCATTTGCCGCAGGTCGGATTCGGCACCGTATCGCGCTGGGCACGGACCGGGCAGATCCGGGTCGATGGCAGGCGCGTCAAACCGGAAGATCGGCTGGAGGCAGGCCAGGTCCTGCGCGTTCCGCCCGGCGGCGAGGATAGCGCCCGAAAGCCGCGCAAGCGCCGCGAACTGACGGCTGAGGAAGAAGCGCAGGCCGAAGCCATGCTGATCCGCCGCACCAAGAGCGCGCTGGTACTCAACAAGCCGCCCGGGCTTGCCACGCAGGGCGGCACCAAGACTACCAAACATGTCGATGCGCTGCTCGATGCCTATGCCGGCGAGGATGAACCGCGCCCGCGCCTTGTCCACCGGCTGGACAAGGATACTTCGGGCGTCTTGCTGGTAGCACGCACTCCCGGGGCAGCGGCATCCTATTCCAAACGCTTTTCCGGGCGCAGCGCCAAGAAGATCTATTGGGCGCTGGTCGTCGGCGTGCCCGATATCAAGGAAGGTACGATCGATGCGGCGCTCGCCAAACAGCCGGGCACGGGCGGCGAAAAGATGCATGTCGATGTCGAGGGCGGACAGCCTGCCAAGACGCTCTACCGCGTGGTCGACCGCGCTGGAGACCGTGCGGCATGGGTGGAATTGCAGCCGCTTACCGGCCGCACCCACCAGTTGCGCGTGCATATGGCCGCGATCGGCCATCCCATAGTGGGGGACGGCAAGTATGGCGGACCCGATGCTTTCCTGACCGGCACGATCAGTCGCAAGATGCATCTCCATGCACGCCGCCTGATCATCGATGAGCCGAGCGCCAAGGGCAAGGAAGGCGGCAAGCTGGATGTGACCGCCGAACTTCCCGAACATTTTGCCGCCAGCATGGAAAACCTCGGCTTTGACGAGAGTGCCAGCACGGCAGAACCCGAAAGCGGACCTCCGGAGAGGACGCGCGAGGAAAAGAAGCAGGCCGCGCGCCAGCACGCCAAGCAATATCGCAAGGCGCGTCGTGGTGAGCGCAAGGCCCGTTCGCAAGGCGGTGCCCGCAGCGGCAAACCTACGCGGCCCAAGCCGAAACGGCGTGGCAAGCGCTGATGACTATCCGCCTCGCCATCTTCGATTGTGACGGGACGCTGGTGGATGGCCAGGCACACGTCTGGGAAGCCATGAAAGCCGGTTTTGCCGAAGCCGATCTGCCCTGCCCTGCCCGCCACGAAATCGTCCGAGGGGTGGGGCTGAGCCTGCCAGTAGCGGTGCGCCGCCTCGCACCCGGAGGCACGTCCGAGCAGCACGCCACCGCAGTCGAAGCCTATAAGCGGAGCTTTTTCGAGGCGCGGCAACAAGGCCGCATCGAGGAGCCATTGTTCGAAGGGATTGCCGACCTTCTCACGGGCTTGCATGGCAAGGGCTGGCGACTTGGCGTGGCGACAGGCAAGTCAGACCGCGGCCTGAAGAATTGCCTCGCCATGCACGGACTGACCGATCTATTCTGCACACTCCAGACGGCAGATCGTCATCCTTCCAAACCGCATCCTTCCATGATCGAGGAGGCCCTGGCCGATGCGCTTGCCCGGCCCGAAAACGCTGTAATGATCGGCGACACGACCTATGACATCGAGATGGCGAGAGCTGCCGGCACTGACGCCATTGGCGTGGCGTGGGGCTACCACGATGTCGATGAACTGATGGATGCAGGCGCGCGTGCCGTGGCGCAGACCGCGCAGGAGCTGGAGGAATTGATCCATGGATGACCGGGAAGTGGAAGAAACCCGAGCACGCAATCGCTTCCTGGTGATCAACCTGATGCGCGCCGCTGGGGTGGTTATGATCCTGTTCGGCATTGCCATCGTCCAGCGGCTGGTCACCCTGCCCGCCATCGCCGGTTACGTTCTGATCGCCCTCGGCTTCTTGGAGACATTCGTCACACCGCAAGTTCTCGCCCGCATGTGGAGCAGCAACGGGCGCGACGGGTCGCAATGAAGCGCTTTTACAAGGACGTATCGGTCGATCCTGTAGATGGCGGCTGGCAAGCCATGCTGGACGGGCGCGGCATCAAGACACAGGGCCGCGCAGCGCAAATCGTGCCAAGCGAAAAGCTGGCCCAACTGCTCGCAGAGGAGTGGCGCGCGCAGGGTGAGGAAATCGATCCCAAAAGCTTCGTCTTTCGCGACATGGCGGATTACGCCATCGACGTGGTGCGCAAGGACCGCCCGGATGCCATCGCCAATGTGCTGAAATTCTCGCAGACCGATACGCTTTGCTATCGCGGCGATCCAGAAGACCCGCTGTTCCTGCGTCAGGAGGAATTGTGGGAACCGCTGCTGCAAAGTTGCGAGGCTCGCCATGGCGTCAAATTCTCGCGCGTCAGCGGCATCATGTATGACCCGCAGACGCCGGAGACGCTCGAGGGACTACGCAAAGCGCTCGATAAGCTCGACGACTTTGCCCTCGCCGCATTGCAGACGCTCACCTCGCTTGCGGCTTCGCTGGTTGTCGGACTGCAAGCGTTGGAAGAGGGCGCTGATGCCGAAACGCTGTTCGCTGCCGCCAATGCGGAGGAAGACTGGCAGGCGGAGCAATGGGGGTGGGACTACGAAGCGGAAGACCGCCGCAAACTGCGGCTTGAAGCATTCACCTTCGCGGTTGAATTTGCGAAGGCGGCGCGCGCCTAACCATTCTTAGCCGACCCAATCCGCAACTTGTGCGGCCAATTCATTGGCTGCCTGGTTGAATGCCGGGCCGACTGACAGTGCATCGGGCGCAACGCCAGAAACCACGCTTTCAAAACGCTGTGTGCGCACATCGCCGTTCGGCGAACGCAGCACCGCGTCGTAGCGCACCACCACGCTGGAACTGGGCGCGTCATAATCCATTGCCACCAGTTCCCCGCCGAGCTGGGTCCGCGCGGCATAGTCAAGTTCGCCGCCTCCAATCACCAGCCGGTCACTGGTGGCGCGGATCGTTTCGGCCAGCACGCGCTGGAAGAGTTGCGAAGGCTTCTGCACCCAGAAAGCATCCTGCAGGTAAGCGAGCGAGGTGTCATTTACGCGCACCGGAATACGGATAACATTGAGGTGTTGCGGCGTAGAAGGCTCGGTCACGGCCAGCGCGCTTGCCATGTCGCCATTCGCCGCATCGCCGGCCGGGGCGATTACAGCCGGTGTAAGCGTCAACAGCTGGTCGGGAGCCTCGCTATCTCCCCCGATGCTGACACA
>CAJXLD010000023.1 GCA_913055595.1 uncultured Altererythrobacter sp. | reverse complement strand
CGCGCAGCGCCTCATTCATCGCATCCTTGAGCGTCTTCGCGCCCGATTGCACCGGCACCACCTCGGCACCGAGCAGCTTCATGCGGAAGACATTGGGCTTCTGCCGCTCGACGTCTGTTGCGCCCATATAGATCACGCAGGGCAGGCCGAAGCGCGCGCAGACGGTGGCCGTCGCCACGCCATGCTGGCCCGCGCCGGTTTCCGCGATGATGCGCGTCTTGCCCATGCGGATGGCGAGCAGGATCTGCCCGATGCAATTGTTGATCTTGTGCGCGCCGGTGTGATTGAGCTCCTCGCGCTTGAACCAGATCTGCGGGCCTCCGTAGTGTTCTGTCATCCGCTCGGCGAAATACATCGGGCTGGGGCGCCCGACATAATGTTCCAGAAGGTCTTCGAACTGCTCCTTGAAGGCCGGGTCCTTCTTGGCGGCGCGATATTCCTTCTCCAGGTCGAGGATCAGCGGCATCAGCGTTTCGGCGACATAGCGTCCGCCGAACTGGCCGAAATGCCCGCGCTCGTCGGGCTGGTTCATGAAGCTATTGGGCAATGGTGTGGCGTCAGTCATGATCGTCTCGAATTCGTAAAAGTGTCAGTCAATCGCAATATGCCCTTTCGGACAGCGATCAGCGCCATCGTGCTCCTGAGCGCGGGACTGGGACGGTCAAGTTCAACATTGCCGAACCGCTTGGCAGAATGCCGCGATCTTGTCGATATCCTTTACGCCCGGAGCGCTTTCCACGCCGGAGGAGGTGTCGACCAGCGGAGCGCCCGTCTGGCGGATGGCATCGCAGACATTGCTGGCGTTGAGGCCCCCTGCAAGGCCCCAGGGTGCCCTGTGCGAGTATCCGGCGAGCAGTGACCAATCGAGCTTGATCCCCTGTCCACCCGGAAGCTTCCCCGGAGGCGCATCGTAGAGGATCATATCCACCGCGCTGACATAGCGCTGGGCCTGTTCCAGCGAGGACTCGTCCTTTACGCCGACTGCCTTCCAAACGGGGATATCCAATGTGCTGCCTAGCGATGCGCATTGCTCGGGACTTTCCGACCCGTGAAACTGGACGATGTCGGGTTTCACGGCAGCGATAGCTCTTCTGGCCTCGTCCGGCTCCAGATCCACCAGCAAGAGCACGGCCTTTACCGATTCAGGCACTGCCTGCCGCAGCTTCGCCGCGTCCTCGACAGAAATGCCGCGAGGGCTGGGCGCGTAGAGATTGAGGCCAATATGCGTCGCCCCCGCTGCCGCCGCAGCCTCGACGGCTTCGCGCGTTTTCAACCCGCAAATCTTGATCTGTGTTCGGGACATGGCGAGCGATCTAGTGCGTCGCGCCGCTTTCGTCACCCCTCGGGTGGATTCTGCACCAGGCGGAGCATGTTGTTATCGACATCGTGCAGATAGGCGATGGTCAGGCCGCTGATATCGCGTTGTGGCGGCATCATGCGCGGCAAGCCGGTTCGCCCTTCGAAAATTCCCGCGGCGCGGACCTGCTGGACCATGGTGTCGAGATCATCCAGCCTGATGCAACAGGCCTGCGCGTCCTTGCCCGGATCGAGGTCTGGCCAGGGGAAAAATTCCAGCTGCACGCCACCGCGCTGCAGGATCAGCCAATGACCGGAGCGATAGGACGCCTTGAAACCTAACTTGGAATAGAATTGCTCTGTCTTGAGAAAATCGCGCGACGGCAGGTTGGGCGTGGCGTGGTCGGCCAAATCAAAGCGTCGCCTCGATCGCACGCGCCGCCGCTGCCGGATCATCCGCACGGCTGATGGGGCGGCCGATGACCAGCACCGATGCACCGTCATCGCGCGCCTGCCTAGGTGTCACGACGCGTTTCTGGTCACCCACGGCTGAACCTGCGGGGCGCAGGCCGGGAACTACAAAGTAGCCGTTTTTCCATTGCTTGTGGACGGCCCTTACTTCCTGTCCAGAACATACGATGCCGTCGAGACCCGACGCCTCCGCCAATTCGGCCAGCCGCATGACATGATCGTGCGGCGTACCCTGAACGCCCGTTCGCTTGAGGTCGTTCTGGTCCATGCTGGTGAGCATTGTGACACCCACGACCTTTGTGTTCTCGCCCGCTGCGGCTTTGGCATCTTCCATCATTGCGCGCCCGCCGCCGGCATGTACGGTGACGATGGCCGGTTCCAGAACATGGATCGCCTGCATTGCCCCGGCAACGGTGTTGGGGATGTCGTGCAGTTTCAGATCAAGGAAGATCGGCAATTCGCAGGCATGGGAGACCTCCAGCACACCATGTGCACCGTGGGCGCAGAAGAACTCCAAACCCAGTTTCAGCCCGCCGACATGATCCCTTACTTTCTGCGCCAGCTCCTTGGCAGCTTCGAGCTGCGGCAAGTCCAGGGCAAGAAAGACCGGGTTGCTCATGGAAGCGGAGCCCCCGGGTGTGGTTCCGGTTTGTCACTTTCAGAGGAAAGGGCTTCACTTACTGGTTCTTCGGGCGCGGCAACGGGTTGCTTAGGCTGCACGGGAGTGACGGCAGCTGCCCGTGCCGCACTCTCCAGCGCGGCGATGCGGCGCGCGTTCTGCCATTTGCTGGCGCGATGATAGAGCCACATGGGCACGAAGCCGATCAGGAAGCTAACCACAACAATCGCCGGCAGCATCGTGTCGACCAGCAAGTTATCCCAAATGCGTACTGATACAGGGATCCAGTTGGCATAAGAGAATATCGCCAATGCCACCAGCAGAAGCACCCAGATGACTGTGCGGACGATTTGCATGGCGTTCCCCTTAACTGCTCGACACAATGCTAGGCGCTGAATTCACGCCTGTGAAGGTGTTAGAGCTGCGAAAATCTACTCGCCGAAGACGCGCGCAAATACCGTATCGACGTGCTTGAAGTGGTAATCGAGGTTGAATTTCTCCTCGAGCTCCTCTTCCGACATGGCAGCTTTCACCTCGTCATCGGCCTTGAGCAGTTCGAGCAGCGAGAGCTCTCCGTCCGATTCCCACACCTTCATCGCATTGCGCTGGACCAGGCGATAGGCATTATCGCGGGTGATGCCCGCTTGTGTCAGCGCCAGCAGAACGCGCTGCGAATGCACAAGGCCGCCCATGCGGTCGAGGTTCTTTTGCATGCGTTCGGGATAGACCAGCAGCTTGTCGACCACGCCGGTCAGGCGGGCGAGGGCGAAGTCCAGAGTGATGGTGGCATCGGGGCCGATAAAGCGCTCGACCGAGGAGTGCGAAATGTCCCGCTCGTGCCAAAGCGCAACATTTTCCAACGCGGGAATAGCATAGGACCGGATCATGCGTGCCTGGCCGGTCAGGTTTTCGGTCAGGATCGGGTTGCGCTTGTGCGGCATGGCGCTCGAACCCTTCTGGCCCGGTGCAAAATATTCCTCCGCTTCCAGCACTTCGGTGCGCTGGAGGTGGCGGATTTCCACCGCCAAGCGTTCGATCGAGCTGGCGATAACGGCCAGCGTGGCGAAATAGGCCGCGTGTCGATCGCGCGGAATCACCTGTGTGGATACGGGCTCCACCGCCAGGCCCAGTTTTTCGGCGACATATTCTTCGACCGAAGGATCGATATTGGCGAAAGTTCCGACAGCGCCGGAAATGGCACAGGTGGCGATTTCCTCGCGCGCTGCGAGCAGGCGCTTCTTGCCGCGTTCGAATTCGACATAGGCCTGCGCCAGCTTGAGGCCGAAGGTGGTCGGCTCGGCATGGATGCCATGGCTGCGGCCGATAGTGGCGGTGTATTTGTGCTCCAGCGCGCGGCGCTTGATGGCGGCGAGCAGCGCATCCATGTCTTCGAGCAGGATATCGGTGGCGCGGGTCAGCTGTACCGCGAGAGTAGTGTCGAGCACGTCCGAACTGGTCATTCCCTGGTGCATGAAACGCGCCTCGGGGCCGACCTGCTCAGCAACCCAGTCAAGGAAGGCGATCACGTCATGCTTGAGCACGGCTTCCTTGGCGTCGATCGCTTCGACATCGACCTTGGGTTTGGTTGCCCACCAGTCCCACAGCGCCCTGGGACCGCTTTCGGGCACTACCCCCAGTTCGCCCAGCTTCTGCGTCGCGTGCGCCTCGATCTCGAACCAGATGGTGTACTTCATCTCGGGTTCCCAGATCGCGGTCATCGCGGGGCGGGCGTAACGGGGGACCATGGTGCTCTCTTTCTGCGAATATCAGGGATGCGGCGCGGCTAGGCCGGGATCGGCGCAATGGCAAGAGGTGTGGAGCGAATTTCGACCTCTGAAAGCCCCAATTGCATAATCGCCAGCGTAATATAGTGTACAGACAAATGCCTGAGAGGCTGGAAGACAAGGAATATTCGATGAAATTTGTGCGTGCCGCCCTTTTCTTTTCGGCTACCGCAATCGCGATGCCGGCCTGGGCAGGTGACGAGGTTCTTTATGCCGATGTTCCGATGTGGGTCGATGAGGCCCAGCTGGAGTCGGAACAGGTCGCCGATGGACCCGCAGCATTGCTATATGATTGGCAATATCGCCTTGAAGGTGGGGTGGTTTACGCGTTTACCGACATGGCTTATCGCCTCGACAACCCTCAGGCATTGATGCAGCAAGGCACGCTTTCGCTAAGGTGGCTGCCCGATAATGGTGACCTCACCATACACAGGCTGGAAATCCTGCGTGGGAACGAGGTTATCGACCTTGTCGAGCAAGGTGTAACCTTCGATGTCTTGCGGCGCGAGCAGGCGCTGGAGCAGCGGTTTATTGACGGGGAACTGACTGCAACGCTGGCAGTGCCAGGCCTACGCGAGGGTGACGTTCTTCGAGTGGCCTATACTGTCGCCAATGATGAACCGGCATTTGGCGATGAGGTGCAGGCTTTTCGATTTCTTCCAAGCGATCCTTGGCAAGTAGGATTCTCCCGTGTCATCGTAAGCTGGC
The DNA here is from genome assembly GCA_913055595.1 of uncultured Altererythrobacter sp. Taxonomy (GTDB): domain Bacteria; phylum Pseudomonadota; class Alphaproteobacteria; order Sphingomonadales; family Sphingomonadaceae; genus Alteraurantiacibacter. The sequence goes on along the minus strand of CAJXLD010000023.1, from coordinate 10,990 downwards.
CTGCTGCTGACGAGATGTATTACTCCGTTGAGGATCGGGTGGATTTGCCTGAATTGCACGAGCGCAACGGCTATAGTTATCTCGAGTTGAGCCTGCCTCTCGCCGAACGCGACCCCGTGCCCAACGACGCGCCCTTTCGTTATCGTCGTCCCGACATATTGCGCGTTGGAAGCTTCTCGGACTGGAACGAAGTAAGCCGGGTGATGGCGCCCCACTTCGAGGCCGCAGCCATTCTTCCGGACGATTCACCGCTGATCGAACAGGCGCAGCGGATAATGGATCAAACGGCAGATCCGCTGGAGCGGATGGCGTTGGCGACGCAACTTGTACAAGATGAGGTGAGCTATCTCTTCGAGGGACTCGATGGAGGTGGCTATCTCCCTCAGACCCCGGATGAGACTTGGGCAAATCGCTATGGTGATTGCAAGGCCAAATCCGTCCTCCTGCTGTCGTTGCTCCGCCGGATGGGGATCGAGTCCGAAGTGGTGCTTGTGAATACGGAAGGGGGCGACGCGGTTCCGGATTTGCTACCGCTACCTGCCTTCAACCATATGATCGTTCATGCCGTTGTGGATGGTGAGGATTATTGGCTCGACGGGACCAGTAGCGCCTCACGCCTGGCCAATATCGGTGATGTGCTTCCCTTCTATTGGGCACTTCCCTTGCGTGAAGAAGGTACCGGGCTTCTCGAAATGAAGCAGCGGGATCTGGCAGTACCGCAGTTGGCAGTAGATCTCACTGTTGATCATTCCGCTGGCACAGATTTTCCGCTGTTGTTCGATATGGAGATGCGCATTAGCGGGCCTGCTGGCACGCAGATCAGGGCAATGGTCGATGCCGATAATCCTGAAATGCTGCGGCAGATGGCGCGAAGCTTCGGAACAAGCGGTGGTCTCGAAGGCGGGAAGATTTCGTCGATTGAAATCAGCTATGACGATGATGAGGCTATTGCGACAATTCGTGCTAGTGGTGTCGCTAATTCGATGTTCGAATGGAACGATGGACGGATGCAGGTCGATGTCGATCAGGGTGCAGATTCATCCGGTTTCAATCCCGATCGAGCGCGACCGGCATGGCGCGAAATTCCAGTGGCAACGCCAGGGCCATCCCGCCAACGCTTTTCGACCCGTCTAATTCTTCCCGACGGTGGCAAGGGTTACAGCCTGACAGGAGATACTGATTTTGATGGCGGGTTCGGCAACTTGCGCGTCGAACGCCATGCAAGCATCGAGGACGGCGCGATGATTGCGGTTGCGGAGACTTTTCTCACCTTGGGGGAGATCGCTCCGGAGGACCTGTCCGAGGCCAAGCGTGCGGCTCGACGGTTGGAAAGAAATACGGTCGAACTCGCAACGCCAGACGAAGTGACCTGGCGCTGGGAATTGAGCGAGGATGAACGCATGGCCAAGGCCGCGCCGATCATCCGGGCCTATGATGATGCGATCGCATTTGCCGATCCGGACGATTACAGCGCTCTGCAAGCGCGCGCGCTGTTTCTCGAAAACATTTATGCGTTCGATGAGGCGTTGGACGATTACACGACCTTGGCCAATGAAACTCCATCTCCCTGGGCATACCATCGTCGTAGCTCCGTTCTTGCCGAGTTGGGGCGCCAGGATGAGGCAATAGAGGATTTGCAGGCCGCCTACGATCCCGATCCACAAAACTACACAGCCTTCGCCCTAGCGCGCCTAATGGCTTAGGAGGGCAAGACGGCTGAAGCCGCCGAAATTCTCGATTACCTGCCTGTTGGTGACGAAGACGCGCTTACGATGACTGATCTTATGGCGACTGTATCGGGATTGGATGGTGATCCGCAGGACGGCCTCGAACTGATCGCCTCTGAAGTCGCCGAAAAACCCGCAAACGCAGCCCTGCTGAATACAGATTGCTGGTATCGTGGTCTGTTTAACGTTGCTTTGGAAGATGCGATGGATTTGTGCACACGCGCTGTGGAGCGTGCCAGCTACGCTGCGCCGCCGTTGGACAGCCGTGCACTTGTCCGCTTTCGACTGGGCATGTTGGACGAGGCGCTAGCCGATCTCGATGCCGCTCTGGAAGTTGCACCGCATTTGGCGCCCTCAATGTATCTGCGTGGAATCGTTCGGCTGACTGCAGGTGATGATGGCGGGGAAATGGATATCGCCAAGGCGCTCAGTATTTCTCCACGCCTGGCGAGATTCTATGAAAAGCACGGTATTGTACCACCGGCAACAAACTAGATAAGGCCCTTGGAACGGAGGGAAACCTGCCCCTCTGTGCCCACAATCACATGATCGTGGACGGTGATACCCAACAGCCGACCGGCTTCGGCGATACGATGGGTTAACTGAATGTCTGAGCGGCTCGGTTCTGGGTTTCCACTAGGGTGATTGTGGACCAGAATCAGCGCAGACGCACCGATATCAAGCCCGCGCTTTATGACCTCGCGGGGGTGAATGCTTGCCTCGTCTATCGTGCCGTCATGCACCAGATGGTCGAGCATTAGGCGGTTCTTGGCATTGAGATAAAGCACGCGCACTCGTTCGTGCGTCAAATGCGCCATATCGATGGAGAGATAATCGAGCAATGACTGCCAGCTTCCCAGAACAGGCTGATTCGACACTTCGCTGCGTGCCATGCGTCGTGCGGCGAGCGCAGCAATCTTTAGCGCGCCTACCGCTGCATCGGAAACACCATCGACCTGCTTTAGCGCCCTCGGGTCCGCGTTCATCACGGCGGAAAGGTTGCCAAATCGAGCCAGCAAAGCCTTGGCGACGGGCTTGGTATCCCCCCGTGCATTGGCGCCGAAGAGGAGATATTCTAGAACCTCGTAGTCGGCGAGCGCTTCGGGCCCACCGGTCAGCAACCTGTCGCGCAGACGCGCGCGGTGGCCCTTTCCGGCATGGTTGGGCGGTGTTGCAGCGACATCCGCATTCATTTCCTCTTTAGAATCCAATTCCTTCCCCTTTTGCGCGGCTTATCCATTGCCTTTGCAGTGCGCCTCGCGCAAGTGTTGGCACCTCATGGCCGAGCAAGAGATTCCCGATGACGAAGAGGCGACTGCCCGCCGGAAGCGTCGCCCGGTACGCAATTTTCTTCTCCTGTGCCTGATCGCATTCCTGGCCGCTCTGGCGCTGGCCTGGATGCAGCGCAAGGAAATCGCCGACGACTTCATCGCAGATACTCTGCGCGGTTACGGTGTGGATGCACAATATGAGATCGTAAGTATCGAACCTGGCAAGCAAGTGCTTCGCAACATCTTGGTGGGCGATCCCGACAGGCCCGATTTGACGATCGAACGCGTGGAAATCCACATTGCACCGCGCTTGGGACTGCCCGGCATCAGTCGCCTCGTTGTCGACCGGCCCCGCCTGTGGGGGCGCATCGTGGAGGGCGAACCGAGCTTCGGCGCACTCGATCCGCTGGTTTTTACCGGCAGCGAGGGACCGTTCGAGTTCCCCGATATGCGCTTAACCGTGCACGACGGTCGCGCGCTGGTCGAAGGAGATCACGGGCCGGTCGCCGTGCGGCTTCATGGCGGAGGGCATCTGCGCGGCGGTTTTGTTGCGGAATTGGCGGCAATAGGACCGCAGTTTCCGGTCGGCAGTTGCAAGGCGAATGACGCAACCTTGTTCGGTGAAGTAGGCGTGGATGCCGAGAGGCCGTGGTTTTCAGGCCCGCTACGTTTCGAGGCACTGGATTGCGGCGAGGTCAGCTTTGGCAAAGGTGCGGCCGAAATCGAAGTGAGAGCAGATCGCAACCTGTCCGATTTTGTCGGCGAGGGCGATCTTCGAGTCGAAGATGTAAGAGCTTCAGCCGGGCAACTTGCCTCAATCGCAGGAAGCGGACGCTTTACCTATCGCGGCGGCAATTTGACGAGCGACTTTTCTATTCAAGGGCGTGACATGCAATCGGGTGTGGTTCGGCTTGCAACGTTCGAGGCAGAAGGTGGTTATCGTGCCCGCGAACAGTTTGCACAGATGGAAATTGATGCCGCTATTCAGGGAAACAACCTGCATCCGGGAAGAGATATCGAAGAGGGCCTTGCGAGCGCTACACAGGCGAGCGCAGCCAGTTTGCTGGGACCGCTGCTCGAGCGCCTGAATTTACAACTGACCCGCGAGACTCGCGGAAGCACGCTTGCTGCAAATCTCACTGTACGTCGGGAAGAAGATCGCTTCAGCTTGGTAGTGCCGGAAGCGCGTGTGCGCGGAAACAGCGGATCGAGCCTTCTCATGCTATCACGCCTGCAGATAGCTTTGGGGCCCGAGGGCCTGCCTTTGGTTTCAGGCAATTTTTCGACCGGTGGCCAGGGGCTTCCACAGATCAACGGACGGATGGAGCAGGACGAGGGTAGCCCTCTCGAACTCCGCATGCGCATGCGTGAATATGCTGCAGGCGATGCGATGCTGGCCTTGCCAGAGCTGAATATCCGGCAAAGCCGTTCAGGCTCGTTGACCCTTGATGGCCGGGCTGTGGCGAGCGGAGCAATTCCTGGTGGACATACACGCGATCTTGCCATGCCGATTGCGGGCAGCGTCACTTCGGACGGTGCGGTTGCCATGTGGAATAGCTGCACCGAAGCGCAGTTCGACGAATTGCTGGTTTCAAGCCTGAGGCTGGATCAACAGGCGCTCACGCTATGCCCGCCCGAAGATGGCGCAATCCTTGCCTATGATGGCAAGGGCTTGTCGATAGACGTACAGGGCACCGATATCGATCTCGCCGGAAGTTTGGGGGAAAGCCCGGTGCAAGTAAGTGCGAGCGAACTGAAGCTTGCTTATCCTGGCGCTCTATCGCTCAGCGGAATCGATGTTTTCCTCGGTCAACAGGGTGAGCAAAGCCGGCTCGCACTCGGCGATCTTTGGGCATCGCTTGAGGATGATATCCACGGCACATTGTCGAATGTGCGCGCCGGCCTTTTTGCCGTTCCGCTGGATGTCGCGAGTTCTGACGCCAATTGGCATTATGCGGACGGCATGCTCGAGATTTCGGACGCAAAGTTGCAAGTCTCGGACCGGCAGATGGACATGCGCTTCGATCCGCTGGTAGCCAATGGAGCCACCCTGCGCATGGCGGATGGCGTGATTGTCGCATCTGCAGCGTTAAGAGAGCCGCGCAGCCAACGCCTGGTTGCTGAAGTCGATATCCAGCATGCGCTGGAAAGCGGATTAGGCCATGCCGATCTGTCGGTGCCGGGCCTGCTGTTTGATGACCAGTTGCAGGTTGCAGCCGATGATTGCGCTTCTCGCACCGAGGATCGGCCGTGGCCTACTGGAAGGCGCACCCCAGGTATAACCTGCATGATGCAAGGCGTTGTCGCGCTGGTGAATGGAACTGTCTTCGGCAGCGGTCGGATAGACTGGAACCCTGATGAGGTGACCAGTTCAGGCAGCATCACCAGCGAATCGCTCGATCTAGCCGCAGCGTTCGGCCCGGTCGAGGGCGCGAGCGGGACAATTGAATTTACCGACCTGATCAACCTGACAACCCTGCCAGCCCAGCGCGTCTATGTCCGATCGATCAATCCCGGTATAGAAGTCTTTGACGGTGAACTTGAAGTTTCGCTTTCTGATGGTGCCATCGTGCACTTGGAAAGCGCGCGTTGGCCCTTCCTGGGCGGAACACTTACTTTGCGACCGGTTCGGCTTGCCATAGGTGTAGAGGAACGGCGCAGCTACATTCTAGAGATCGAGGGGCTTCAGGCGCAGCGATTCATTGAACATATGGAGATGTACAATCTTGCCGCCACTGGCGTGTTCGACGGCACGATTCCGATAATATTCGACGAGCAGGGTAATGGCAGCCTTGAGGGCGGCTTGCTGAGATCCCGTTCGGGCGGCAGCCTCTCCTATATCGGTGACCTGAGCTATGAGGACCTCAGCCCGATCGCGAATTATGCTTTCGCGGCGTTACGTGCGCTCGAATATAACGAGATGCGCATCGACATGAACGGATCTCTGATCGGCGAGCTGGTGACCCAGGTCAGTTTCGAAGGCGCACGACAGGGCGAGGGAGCGCAACAGAACATCGTCACCAAGCGTCTGTCGAAACTGCCCATTCGCTTTGTCGTGAATATCCGCGCACCCTTCTATTCGCTAATGACCAGCCTGCGCTCGCTCTATGATCCCACCATGATTCGCGATCCGCGCGGCCTTGGCCTGATGCGTGACGATGGAGCCCGGTTCCTGCTGGACGATTCCCGTCCCGGCGCACCACCCCTTGATGAACCCGATATTCAGCCCCCTGAAAGCGAGGAGATGCCATGACATCTGCCAAATTGACCACAAGCGCTTGCCGGGCGCATAAGGCCCTGATGAGGGGCACAATGGCTTCAACGGCGAAAGGCGCAGTGCTGGCATTGGGCGTGTTTGCGCTCGGCGGCTGCATAACGGTGAACGCACCGGCAGAGCCGATCGTCATCGAGCTCAATATCAACATTACGCAGGAAGTGATTTATCGCCTGGCAGAGGACGCCGGGAACACGATCGATGAAAATGCCGACATTTTCTGATGCGGGATTTTTCGAGGAGCGAGAGATGACACCACTGAATATTCGTCGCATGGCCTTGGGCAGTGCATTGGCCGCACTTGCCATCGGCTCCTTTGCCGCTCCCGCGCTGGCGCAGCGCGATCCAGCCTATGCCGCTGCGCGTGCTGCGGGCACGGTTGGTGAAAAGATGGACGGCTATCTCGGAATCGTGGGTGCGGCGACGCCCGAGCTGCAAGCCTTGGTGGACGATATCAATATTCGCCGCCGGGCCGTGTATGCGGAGCGCGCGCAGGCCGAAGGCGCCACTCTGGCCGAATACTCATTTACGGCCGGTTGCCTTGCCATTTCGCGTACTTCCCCGGGGGAAATGTACCAGGCGCCGGACGGTTCCTGGCAGCGCCGTACCAGTGCGCCGCCCATGCGTCATTCCAGTTGTCCGTGACTTGGGCCCGAAAAGCGGAATAAAGCGCGCGCAAATCCGCCCCACCGGTTGACTCAATTATGACCCCTGCGTAAGGGGGCGGCGCCCTTGGCGGGCACCTCGGTTGCGTGTGCCAAATCCTTGTGAAATAGGGGGTGGCATGAGTGATGAGAAACCCGCACGGGAACCCATTGAGGAGGATGCGCGAATCGACGCGCTCGAGAGGCGGTTAAAGGCCGCACGCGAGCGAGAAGAGGAACGCAACCGGCCGAGAGTGCAGGGTGCCAGTGAGAGCGAAAAGCTCGGCAGCCGCGTTCTTAGCTATCTTCTCGGAGGGATTCTTGGAGGTGCGGTGGTTGGCTGGGCAATTGACCAGTTTGCCGGTACGTCACCCTGGGGTCTGTTGGCGATGCTGTTCCTCGGAATAGTTGTCGGCTTCAGGAACATTATCCGGATATCGAGCCGGCGCCCGGACTGATTCCGAAGAGGGGAGCAGCGAAGGCGCCGCGTTTCAGGTTTAGGGAAGCAAAGACACAGTGGCAGGCGAAACGGCTAAAGTCGATCCGATGCACCAGTTTGCCATCGAGCCGATGTTCGGCACAGAAGGGCTTGAACTGGCTGGCTACAACATTGCTTTCACCAACTCGTCGCTGGCGATGGTGATCGCCGCAGTGTTGCTGTGGGTGTTCGTCCTGGGTGGCATGAAGCGCGAGCTCGTCCCCGGGCGCTGGCAGATGGCGGTAGAGACCTTCACCGGCTTTATTGATGATCTGCTCGAAGCCAATATCGGCAAGAACGGCAAGAAGTATGTGCCTTACATCTTCAGCCTGTTCATGTTCATCCTCTTTGCCAACCTGCTGGGCTTGTTGCCTTTGCCGCTGGCCATGCTGGGTGTTCACCCCTTTACGTTTACAAGCCATTTCACGATCACCGGTGTTCTGGCGATCATGACCTTCGCCATCGTGCTGATCGTCGGTTTTGGCAAGCATGGCTTCCACTTCTTCAGCCTGTTTGTGCCGCATGGCACACCGGTGCCGATGATCCCGATCATCTTCCTGATCGAGTTGATCTCCTTCCTCTTCCGCCCCTTCAGCCTCGGCCTGCGTCTCTTTGTTGCGATGATGGCTGGCCACGTTCTGTTGGAAGTGCTGGCCAGCTTCGTGATCGATTCCGCCAATGCCGGCATCGGTTGGGGCGTGGCCATTGGCGGCCCAAGCTTCATCCTGATGCTGGCCATTTGTGCACTGGAAATCCTGGTTGCCGGCATCCAGGCCTATGTTTTCGCTCTTCTTGCGTCGCTCTATCTTAACGACGCAGAGAACCTCCACTAATTCATCCTCATACATTCGCAGGTTTCAACGAAAGGAAATTACAATGGACGCAGAAGCTGCAAAGCTCGTAGGTGCGGGTCTCGCTGCCATCGGTGCCGGCATGGCCGCCATCGGTGTGGGTAACGTGTTCGGCTCATTCCTCGAGAGCGCACTTCGCAACCCCGGTGCCGCAGACGGCCAGCAGGGTCGCCTGTTCATCGGCTTCGCCGCAGCCGAACTTCTCGGCCTGCTGGCCTTCGTCGTTGCGATGATCCTGATCTTCGTAGCCTAACGACGTGATGAATTGCCAGGCCGGGCGATGAACGTCCGGTCGGTATTTGTTCCTGTTCACCTGATCACAGACGGAATCCGTCCATGCCTCAGATAGCCCAATTGGCCGAAACCTACGCCAGTCAGATCTTCTGGCTGCTGTTGATCTTTGGACTGGTCTTTTTCGTCATCGGTCGTGGCATGGTGCCCAAGGTGATGGAAACCGTGGGGTTTCGCGACAAGCAGATCGCCGATGATCTGGCGGCCGCTCAGGCGGCACGCGATGCCGCGGATGAGCAGGAAGAAGCCTGGCGCAAGCGCGAGAACGATAATCGCGCCGCCGCGCAGGACGTGATCAGCAAAGCCAAGGCCAAGGCTGCCGCTTCTACCGAGAAGAAGCTCGCCAAGGCGCAGGAAAAGATCGATGACCAAGCTGCCGAGGCAGAGGCGCGTATTGCTGCTGCCAGTTCGGAGGCTGCGGCAGAAATCGAGAGCGTAGCTGCAGCAGCAGCTCAGGATATTGTTGTGCGCCTCGCAGGTATAAAGGTGGACAAGGCTACTGCCTCCTCTGCCGTAAAGAAGGCAATGGCCAATGGCTAACCAAAGCGAACTCCCAGAGATATTCGAGACCGAAGCGCCCGAAGTCTTCCAGGCAGAGGCGCACGGCGAGGAAGTTCAACATGAGGAACCGGTTGCACTCGGACTTGCGCCCGGTGGCTGGGTTGGCCTCGCCATGTTGCTCTTCATCCTCATCCTCGTTTGGAAGGGCGTGCACAAGCTGATCCTGGGTGGTCTCGACAGCAAGATTTTCGCCATTCGCGAGAACCTCGACGAAGCGAGAAAGCTGCGTGAGGAGGCAGAAGCTTTGCGCGCAGAATATGCTGCCAAAATTGCCAATGCCGAAAAAGACGCAGAAGCGATGCTGGAAAACGCAAAGTCGGAAGCCGACGCCATCGTCAAGAAAGCGACTTCCGACACCAAGGCAATGATCGCACGTCGCGAGAAGATGGCTGCAGACAAGATCGCGGCTGCAGAGCGCCAGGCTGTGGACGATCTGCGAGCCAAGGCGGTGGATGCCTCTGCAGCTGCGGCAAAGGCGCTGATCGCTGACAAACACGATGCTGCCGCCGATTCAGCGCTGGCCGACAAGGTCATTTCCAAAATCTGATAGTTTGCTAACTGCCTTGACGGCAGGCGCGACCTTCCGCATCCTTTGCGCTTTCCAAACAGGAGAGCGATTGTGGAGAGATTTGTGAGGCGAATAGCGCCACTCATAATTGGTAGCGCTATCATTACGGGATGTTCCTCTCCGCCTGCGGAAGACGCCACATCCGTCGAAGCTCCGGCTGTTCCGACCGGCGAGCGCATTGCCTTGTGGGAGAATGGCGTTCCCGGCTTCGAGGAGCGGCGCGATATTCCCGAAGTGAGTGAGGACTGGTGGACGAAGCAGATCAACGATCCGTCGATCCATTTCTATCCGGCAGACGAAGCGTTGGCCAACGGAACGGCCGTCCTGATCATGCCCGGAGGCGGGCATCAGGAACTGGTCACCACCACTGAGGGACGCGACGTGGCGGGATGGTTTGTTGAACGCGGCGTGACGGCCTTTGTTCTCTATTACCGCCTTGCGCGGGAGGAAGATGCGCCGTGGAACATCGAGGATGCCCGTCAGGATGCCGAGCGCGCGATGCGTATGATCCGTGCGCGCGCCGAGGAGTTCAGCGTCAATCCCGATGCGCTTGGTGTAATGGGCTTTTCGGCGGGCGGGGAATTGGCGCGCATGACACTGTTCAGCCCATCTGTTCCTCCTGAGGGTGATGGCGATGCATTCGATGAGGGCGATGCGGCGCCGGATTTCGGTATTCTCGTATTTCCCGGGCCGATGGCGGGTGAGATTGAAAACATGGGCCCTGACACGCCGCCCATCCTTCTTTCGACTGCCGCCGACGATGAATGCTGTTCGCAGCCGACCATCGATATCTTCACGGCGCTCCGCGCGTCGGGCGCGCCCGCCGAACTGCATGTCTACCAAGAGGGCGGCCACGCCTATAATATGGGCGAAGCGACAGACCTTGTCTCTCTGCAAAACTGGCCGGGTACGATCGAGGAATGGATGATTGATCGCGGGCTTGTGAATCCGGTTGCCATCTCTCGATAATCTTCGGTTTTTGCTTTGCGGTTCGCGCGGTGAATCTTTAGCTTGGCAGGTATCGAAGCCTAGGGAGATTGTCAGATGCATGTTGCGGTATTGGGCGCGAGCGGTAAGGGCGGCTCGGAGATCGTAAAGGAACTGGTTTCGCGCGGTCACACCGTCGTCGCGATCGGTCGTAATGCAAAGACCCTGCCGAGTGGCGATGGCATTTCCCAGAAGCCGGGCGACGCTTCGAACGCCGATGAACTGGCCGGCCTGATCGAAGGTGTCGATGCCGTGATCAGCGCGATCCATTTCGATGTACCGTCAGCCACGCTGCTCGATGCGGTCAAGAAGGCAGGTGTCGACCGCCTTTTGGTGAT
>CAJXLD010000022.1 GCA_913055595.1 uncultured Altererythrobacter sp. | reverse complement strand
CCCCGTCATGACGGCGCGAAGCGGGAGATGCGCAATTGGATTTGTTGAGCGATATTCTGGATTCACTGGCGCTGCAGGGTCAGCTCTATTTTCGAACCTGCTTCAACAGCCCGTGGGCGGTCGCTGTCCCGGACTATCCCGCCGCAATACGCTTTCATTATGCCGTCCAGGGCGAGTGCTTTGTGCGTGTGGACGATGAAGCTCCGGTCCATTTGCAACAGGGCGATCTCGTGCTTGTTCCCGCAGGGACAGCGCATTCCATCTCCGATACCAAAGACCGACGACCGGCGGAGCTGGAAAGCGTCATGCGCGACAGCGGCTATTCCGGATCGGGCACTTTCGTGCTGGGCGAAGGCTGCGATGACAAGGCGACGCAACTCATGTGCGGCCATTTCTCTTTCGCGCAGGGCGGGAACCATCCGCTGCTGCGGTCGCTGCCCGCCATGCTTCATGTCAGCGCGGGCAAGCGCAGTCAGGCTTTTTGGCTGGATGAGGCGCTGCGCCTGATGGCGCGGCAGATGCCCGAAAGCGATCCCGGCTCAACCGCGGTCGTGCGGCGCATGTCCGAGATCATCTTCATCGAGACGATCCGCTGCTGTTCGGACCAGTCGGACCAGTTGGCAGGGTTGATGGCCGCGCTCACCGATCAGCGTATCTCGCGCGCGATCCAGGCGATGCATAACGATGTCGCCATGCAATGGACCGTCGAAGCGCTGGCGAGGGAGGCCGCCATGTCGCGCAGCCGCTTTGCCGAACGCTTCCAGGCGCTGGTCGGCTGCGGCCCGCTCACCTACCTTGCCGAATGGCGCCTGCAAAAGGCGCGCGCCCTGCTGCAGGACAACCGTATCTCGGTGCAGGAGATTGCCGGGCGAGTCGGCTACCAGTCGCCCGCCGCCTTCACGCGCGCCTTTGCCAACATGTTCGGGGAATCGCCGACGCGTTTCAGGGCCAATCTCGCCGCCTGAATTTGCACTGCGTCCGATCGGAATGGCAGATAATCCCGAACTTTCGGCTACTTATTGCTCATTCGTCCTGTTCTGAGCATCTCCATCGAGCCGCTGCGGCGGCGCTTCCCAATCGAAGGAGTTGTCATGAATATTCTCGATCATATCAGCCTGGGCGTTCCGGGCATTGCCGAAGCAAGGCGTTTTTACGACGCGGCGCTGGCCCCGCTGGGCATCGCCTGCCTTGCTGCCAATGATGCATTCGCTGCATACGGAGCGGATGCAGTGCAGTTCCTGCTGATGGTGCCGGCAGACGGCGCCGCATTCAGCCGCGGCAACGGCACGCACATCGCCTTCCGCGCGGATGCCTCTGCAGCGGTGGACAGCTTCCACGCTGCCGCACTGCAGCAGGGCGCGACTTGCGCCGGAGAACCCGGTCCGCGCCCCGACTATCCCGCCAGCAATGTCTATGCCGGCTTCGTCTTCGATCCCTTCGGCCACAAGCTCGAAGCGATCCATAACGGCTTTGCGAACTGAGCGGAGGGCATGATGGAACAGGCATATCACTATCTCGCCATCGCCGGTGTCCTGACCGTTCTGATGTGGACGCCCTATATCCTTGCCCGGCTTTTCACCTGGGGCCTGGGAGACTTCCTCAACAACTATCCGCAGGGATTCCCCGCCATCGAGCCGGAGCCGCCACTCTGGGCACAACGCGCCAAGCGCGCGCATCTCAACATGGTGGAGACCATGCCCGCCTTCGTGGCAGTAGTGGTTGCAGCAGGCTTCCTCGCCGCTCCAGCGCAGGCCGCCGCTGTGGCGCAATGGGCGATGATTTTCGTCTATGCCCGCATCGCGCATTACATCGTCTATGCGTTGGGCATCCCCTATCTGCGCACGCCGACATACCTCGTATCTTGGGCGGCGGTGTTGATGATCGGGCTGCAGGCGCTTTGAAGCTGAGCACAATATGAGGTGGCGATCGCAGTCTGGTAAGGCGCGGTCGTCACCAAGAGCCGGTTTCGAAATGAGGGGTGCAACGCCCTCCCGACCTCCTGTCGGACGGTACGCTCGCGATAGAAACATCTGCGACGGCTTTGCTCTTGGCCAATTGACTCGGTCCGGTGCAAAACCTTATCTCGACAAAGAATTTGCGGAGGACTGACTCCGCGACGGGAGGGGATTGGGACATGCGCATGACTTCGCGCCGACTGCTTATTTCGATGTTTGCTTCGCTTTCGCTGGTGGGCGGCACGGGCGTGGCCCAGGCCCAGAGCAACTGGTCCGATCCGGCGACATGGCCATCGGGCGTAGTGCCGGGTGAAGGCGACGCGGTGGAAATCACCCGCGACATGGATGTTGTGCTCGATGTGAGCCCGCCCGTTCTGCGCAGCCTGACCATCCAGGGCAAACTCAGCTTTGCGGACGAAGAGGATCTCAACCTGACGACGGAGTGGATCTACGTGCCGGGCGGCGAACTGACCATCGGTACGGCCGATAATCCCTTCCAGCACAATGCCACCATCACCCTGGTCGACAACGTCAAGGGCGAGGACATCAACACCATGGGCGATCGCGGCATCATGCTGATGCGCGGCACGCTCAACCTGCATGGCAATCGCGAGCATACGTGGTCGAAGCTTTCCGCCACGGCAGAGGCGGGCAGCACCTCCTTCACCGTACTGGATGCGAGCGGCTGGCGAGTGGGTGACGAGGTCGTCCTAGCCTCGACCGACTTCAATCCGCGTCAGGCGGAGCGCCGTACGATCACCGCTGTCAACGGCAATACCGTTTCCGTGGACAGGCCGCTGAAATATATGCATTTCGGCGAGATCACTTTTGGCGTGGACGAACGCGGGGAAGTCGCCAACCTGACGCGCAATATCCTGATTCAGGCCTCCGAAGATGCGGCAACGAGCCATTTCGGCGGGCATATCATGGCGATGAGTGGCTCCGAAATGTATGTCGACAGTGTCGAGCTCAACCGCATGGGGCAGCACCTTACGCTGGCGCGATATCCGATCCACTTCCACGTGCTGGGTGAAGGGCAGGGCATGTATGTCCGCAACAATGCCATCCATGACACGTTCAACCGCTGCGTGACCGTCCACGGTACCAACAATTTGGAGGTGGAAAACAACGTCACTTACAACACTGTTGGCCACTGTTTCTTCCTTGAGGACGGGATCGAGCAGGGCAACCGCTTCGTCAGGAACCTGGCGATCCAGACCAAGTGCCATCCGACTTTGGACTGCGTGCCCACCAACCTCGCCGCCAATGGCGAGAACAACTATACCTATGCGAACCGTATGACCGTCAGGGAAGTCAGCTTCCACGGTGGCGGCACGCTTCTGCCTTCGGACAATACGGTGGCGTCTTACTGGATCACCAACCCGAACAACCATTATATCGACAATGTGGCGGCAGGTTCAGACCAGAACGGTTTCTGGCTCTCCCTGCCGGAACACCCCAATGGTGCCTTCCTCGGGACGGAGGAGAGCCTCAACACCTGGCCGCGCCGGACGCATCTGCGCGAATTCCGGGGCAACACGGCTCACTCGAACTACGACGGCTTCATGTTCGACCGGAACATTGCCGAGAACAATACCTATGCGCTGGCAGGCAGCACATACCTACCCCTGGTAGACCATACAGACCCGATGAGCGAGGCACTGGAAACCGAACTTGCGGACCTGACCACTTACAAGAACCGCAATCAAGGTTTCTGGGGCCGTGGTGAGCTTCTCATTCTCCGCAATTTGAAGTCCGCTGACAACGCCATCGGCATGACGCAATCTTCGGGTTCGTTCGGCACCGAGAGGTTCACTTCGCTGGTGACCGATTCCCTGTTCGTGGGCGAGACCGACAATATCGGCAATCCGCGGACGCCGGAAGAAGTCGCTTATGGCCGCAGCCTGCCCAAGCCGCTGATCCCCGATTTCCCGATCCGCGCCTACGAATATTACGATTACCGCAATGACGTGCAGAACACGACATTCGTGAATTATCAGGACAATGATCTGCGCAGGACGGGCGCTCTCTCATGGCTGATGTTCAACAGCTCGGGCGTTACCACCGCAAGCACGATCAGCTCCGCGACATACATCAACGCCAAGCCGGTCTATTTCCCGAACTACGATACAAGGTTCGACAATGACAACCGCGGCGGCGGGTCGTACAGGACCCTGTCGATCCTCGATCTTGACGGCACGACCTCGGGCATCCCCAACTCCCACATCATCCTCCATGACGGGGTGAGCAACTCCGTTGCCACAGATGACAGCTGCACAATTCATCCCGACTGGAACGCCTCTGTCTGCAGCGGCGATCTCGGGCGTTTGAACTTTTCGCCACCTCGCCGGCCCTTTGCATTCGGACGTCCCGGTGCGCCGCGCCCCGAAGGGTTTACATTCAACTTTGGCAACCTTGGCCCGCCATCCGCACCCCCGCCACCCATCGTGCTGCGTCGCGGCGACATCGAATTCTCGAACGGCAATGGAGCCACTGTGCGCGCCGGCACCGAGGTGCGGGTGATAACCGAGAGGGATGAAGTGCCTCTCAGCATAAGCGAAATGGATCAGGGTTCGTGGGTGATCTTCGAATTGCCGGGTTTCACCACCGCAGACTCCGGAACGGAACTGAACAGCCTGGCAGCACTGCGTGCAGCGAACGAGACATCCTGGTTCAGTGATGAGGATGCCCTCTGGGTCAAACTGTATGTGGCCGATCCTCCGGAAATGCCGATTCGTCCGTTGGATATGCAGGCGGGCATTATCGCCAGCAGAGAAGGGCGCGGCGGCTAATGCACAAACCTCCGACGCGAGGGCGTCGGAGGTTGATGCCCGCACCCTCGACGGGGCGGGCTCTGTCGGAGCCGGTGCCGGGCGGGCGCGAGGAGAACGCAAGACCGCTCCGGGCAATTTACCGGCCCTCGCAGCGTTAGAGGACGAGCCAAACAGATTTCCTGGGAAAGCTGAGCAAATTCTGACGTCCGCTTTCCACCCATTAGCGGACATCGTGGCACCTCTTTCCTACAGCCATCGCATTCAGCCACACCAGAGGCATGGCACCGTTTGCACCCGCATCGCCTCCGTTCATATTGCCGCAGTTGCCCAAGGAGAGATTTTCTCCTTTGGAAAGTGTTAAATGTCTAAAGCGAATGCCCGTTCGGGAGCGGTTATTGCGCCGGAACTTGATCGCTGCGCATCGCTTTCACCGCCGCATCGTCATGCAGGAAGGCGCCTTGTTGGCGCAGCACTTTGCGGATCGCATCGACATCTACATCTCGCGGGAGGATGCCCTGATCGGCCGCCAGTGCCGCGCCCACGCCCGCCGCATGGCCCGTGAGCCAGCATTGCGGGATCTCGCGCATGAAGCCGTGGCTGTTGGCATCGCAGGAGATGTGCCGCCCGCCCACAAGCAAACCATCAAGCTGGCGCGGCAGCAGCGAGCCATAGGGTACCGAAACCAGCGGGTATTTGGGATTGATCGATGGCGAAACGCCCACTTCGTCACCCACGGGATCGGGCTTCTCCCAATCACCGCGTTCGATCCGCGCGCAGCCAGCCAGTCGCCTTGTATGCCGTACGCCCAGCTGGCTCGCGCTTTGCAGCATGTAGGCATTCTCGAAGCCCGGCGCGTGCTTGCGGAAGAACTCGCAGTGCCCCTGCATCAGCCGGTGGCTGCGGATTTCCACCTCGGTCATGTCGTCCACATCGAGCGCCGAAAGGCCCGACTGGCGCGGGCCGAGGAACAGGCCGATATCGGGCCGCCAGCTGACATAAGGCGTCTGGAAGAAGCCCAGCGCCTCGCGCCCGCGCGCCATCAGTTCACGCAATTCGTCCGGATGGTTTTCCTTCCAGTCGATCCAGCGATCCATGTTGACGCCGCCCAGCACCCAGGCGGTGTTCATCGAATGATGCGGGTCCTTGGTCTCGATATCGGTGTGATAGTCCGCGCCGCAGCGGGCGAACATGTCGCCATCGCCCGTGGTATCGACCACTACTTTGGCGAGCAGAGCATTGCGCCCCGCCTTGCTCTCGAAGATCACGCCTTTCGTGGTGTTGTCTTCCACCAGCGGACGCGCGGCCCAGGCGTGGAAGACGATGCGCACGCCCGCCTCCAGCAGCATTTCCTGCGCATTGAGCTTCATCCGTTCGGGATCGAGCGTGGGCGCCCATTGCACGATGCCGTGCATGGCGGTGGTGCGGTTGCGCCAGTAGGTGACTTTGCTCTCCTCTCGCGCGCCCCAATCCTCGCGCGGAGGGCCAGCGATGCCCTCGGGCGGCATGCGCTCGATGAATTCGCGGGCGAAACCCTGGATCACCAATTGCCCGTCCCACCCGGTCATGCGATCGATCCACATGACGAGGCCGCCGGTGGAAAGCCCGCCGAGGCAATTATAGCGTTCGACCAGCGTGACATCGGCACCGGCCTTGGCCGCGGCCCATGCAGCAGCGCAGCCTGCAGGCCCGCCGCCGACCACCACCACATCGCACTGGTGGTATATATCGATCTCGCGCGCGTCCTCGGTGATCGTGCCCTTGCCGTTGGGCGGGGGCAGGTTGCGGCTGCCGCTTTCGAACACGTCGGAGGCGAGGATGCGTTCCTCGTTCATCCCCGCCATGCTCTGCATTTTCACCTTGTCGTCGGCCATGTGCCTTACACCTCGTTCGCGTCAAACAAGCGCTAGTGATTAGCTACCTATCCATCAAGTGCGAGGAGATGATTTAACACATTGCCACCTGCCTCCGCATTCGCTAGGTGCCCGCCTCCGCATGGGGAATTGTGAGGCCCGATGGCGGAGTGGTTACGCAGAGGACTGCAAATCCTTGTACGCCGGTTCGATTCCGGCTCGGGCCTCCATTTTCATCCATTGCGCTCGCCGCAAGGCAGCGATAATGGCGCGGGGCGTGTGCCGCTTTAGCTCAGTTGGTAGAGCACATCATTCGTAATGATGGGGCCACTGGTTCGAGTCCAGTAAGCGGCACCACCTCTTTCAGCTGGAAAACTCGGAACAGCCAGCGGGAAGGCCGTTCGGCTGGTCGCCGCTTTCTGCCCGCAACCGCTGCCAGGCTCTCGAAGGGCGGTTCACAAGGCAGCTTCGCTTTGTTAGGGCTCGCAGGCTCATACTGTATCAGCAAGAGCACCGGCAGGTCGGCCGGCAGGACGGGCAAGGACCAATCTTTCATTCAATGCGTTTCCCTTACCCGGATTGCGTTCGGAATTCGCCTCGATTTCGCCGTCTTCACACATCCAGCCTCCTGAGCCGGATGTCTGCGAAAGGCCTGCGGCTACTTCTCGCTCCCCTGCTTGTCCTCGCATCACCTGCCCTCGCAGCGCCGGAATTCACCGGTGGGCCGGAATTCGCCAGCGATACAGGCCATGTCCTGTTGAGTTGGGAAAGCGATGAGCCTGTCAGGCTGATCATTGCCGATAATGCGGAATTCTCGGGCGCGAAGCCGCTGTACGAAGGGTCGCAGACATCTTTCTTCGTTTCGGGCCTTTCGAATGGCGAGTATTATCTGCGCCTCGATGGGGTACAGGGAGAAAGCTCCCAACCGGCCAAGCTGAATGTCGTCCACCAATCGCTTACCCAAGCCATCTGGCTGACCATCATCGGCCTGATCATCACCGTCGGCATCATCGCGACAATTGCCAGGGGAGCGCGCGATGACTGAAGATGCAGTTCTTCTCGTTCCGTCGACCGGATATGCCCTTCTGGCATTGTTCAGCCTGCTATGGATTGGCCTCGGCATCTATTGGGGCAGGCGCAACAAGAGCTTCGAGGACCATGCGCTGGCCGGACGCAATGTCGGGCTCGCGCTTGGCTCTGCCACTGCAGCGGCGACGTGGATCACCTCCAACACCACCATGCTGGCGCCGCAATTCGCGCTCGAGCTCGGCATTTGGGGCATGCTTGCCTATTCGATGGCCGCTTTCGGGCTGATCCTGTTTGCCCCGTTGGCGAAGCGGATCAGGACGCTGATGCCGCACGGTTATACGAGCGGAGACTTCTTCCGCCTGCGCTATGGCCGCGTGGCCTGGGGCATCTTCATGCTCTTCACCCTGTTCTACTCTCTGACCTGGCTAGTCAGTATGGCCATGGCCGGCGGCATATTGCTCGAGGCACTGGCCGGCATCGATTATGTCTGGGGCATGACGGTGATCCTTGCCGTCTGCGTGATCTACACCATGCGCGGCGGGCTGGTCGCGGTGATCGGGACCGACTTCATACAGACCCTGATAATTATCGTCGGCATTGTGGTTGTAGGCTTTTCGGTGCTGCAAAATGTCACCGTCGACGAAATCCATGCCAATCTGACGGCAAGCAAGCCCGAACTGTTGCATGTCCTGTTCCCCGCCGCGCTGATGGCAATCTTCAACAACCTCCTGTTCGGCCTGGGCGAAGTGTTTCACAACAATGTCTGGTGGAGCCGGGCTTTCGCTTTCCGAGAAGGAGTAGGAAGCAAGGCCTTCCTGATTGGTGGTCTTGTCTGGTTTCCCATCCCGATTGCCGCAGGGTTCATCGCGCTGGCATCGGGCGCGCTCAATGTTGCCGTGCCCAGCCCGGACATGGTTGGCCCGCTGGTGATCGCCAATGTTCTGGGCGAGGTCGGTGCCGTGGCGATCTTCATCATCGTCTTTTGCTCGCTCGCATCCAGCATCGACAGCCTGCTGGCAGCAACGAGCGACCTGTTGGTGGAAGATGTCTATCGTCGGTTCCTCAAGCCTGCAGCGACACCAGAGCGGCTCAAGACTGTCGCACAATACATCACCTTGGCTCTCGGCGTGGGCACATGGGCCGTCTGTGTGCCGCGCATCGGAACGCTGGCATCGGTACTGTTTTTTGCAGGACCGCTGGTTGGTGCTATGATCTGGCCGATCGTCACCGGTCTCTACTGGAGACGCGCCTCGAGCGTGGGTGCGATTGGGGGGATGCTGCTGGGTGGCGGCATTGGACTGGTAAGCTATTTCACCATCGGCTGGTTTGTAGCGAGCACAATCGGAACTGCCGTCTCGATGGTCTGGGTGCTGGGCGCGGCCTGGCTCTCAAAGGACCGCTACGACTGGAACCTCCTCAAGGAGGAAGCATGATTTTTTCGTCCGAATTTCTAACGTTTCTTGTCTACGGGTCGCTCATCTGGTGTGCGATTTCAGCAACTGCTTTGGCAGTGATGCTCCTCAAGGACTTATTGCGTGGGGAAAGTTGGTGACGATCCCTGCCGCGAAGGTCGCGAAGAACAAGGACAGGGCAAAGAAGCGCGGGCAGATCGGCAATTGTCCCGATCCGTCGCGCATCCTTGAACACGATCCAAAGATCCGCATCGATGTGCTCGACAGGCTGCGCAACACCTCGGTCGTGTCCGCCGCGCAGTTCGACAAGGATTTGCTCGTCGAGCTTGGCAAGCTGTCCGCCTATCTCCAGCTGCGCAAATATCCGGTCAGGAAGGCGCTGGAAGACAAGATCATGGCCGCCGCCTTCTTTGAGCCCAGTACGCGCACTCGCCTGTCATTCGAAAGTGCCATGCTGAGCGTTGGCGGCAAGACCATTTCGGTCGCCGATGCGAAGACGACCGGCGTCGCCAAGGGTGAAAGCCTGCGTGACATCGGCCAGATGTTCAATTCCTATGCCGATGTCGTGGTGGTGCGCCATACCGAGCAGAGCGCGATTGCGGAACTGTCCGAATATCTGCGGATTCCGCTGATCAACGGCGGCAATGGCTCTGACGAACATCCGACGCAGGCGCTGGCAGACTGGTACGCGCTGCTCAAGTGGCGGCCAGAGATTGCATTCGACGAGATCCCCGAGAAGTTCCGCCTCAACATCGGGATCATCGGCACGCCGGGCAATATGCGCACTGTGAAGAGCTTCCTGACCCTGGCCCTGCTGTTCCACAAGAATATCAACCACATCACGATATTCTCGGAAATGGCGGACCCGCTGGGCGACGACATGAGGGAGCTGTGCGACAACAGCCCGATCGGCATCAATTTCAGCCGCGACCTGCAGGGCAGCCTTGAATATCTCGACGTCATCTACATGAACGCCATTGCCTTCCTGGGCGATGGCTATCGCTTCTATTCGGAAGATTTCCAGCTCAGCGCGGAAAGCAAGCTGAAGGACGATACGGTCATACTGCACCCACTGGCGCGTAGCGACGAACTGGCAGTCGATCTCGATGACACGCAGCACAATCTCTACTTCAACCAGGCCGACGGCGCGGTCTGGATGCGCCAGGCCTTGCTGCTCTCCATTTTCGACCGGGTGCGCAATTCCGTGCCCGACGATTTGCTCATTTGACGGCTCGCGCATGCGGCCAATGACAGGATAACGAAACACCATGTGCGGAATTGCCGGCTTCTGGAATCCCGGAAACTTTCACGCGGATGCGGATGCCATCGTCCAATCGATGGCCGACAGAATGTATCACCGCGGCCCCGACGGCTGGGGTAGCCATATCGATCCCGACAACGGCCTGGCCATGGTGCACACGCGCCTCTCGATCATCGGCCTCAATTCCGGCGACCAGCCGATCTACGGGCAGGAGAGCGACACAACCGACGGGCTTGTGATGACCGTCAATGGTGAGTTCTACGGCTACAAGCAGCTACGTGGCATGCTGCGGACCGACGGCTATGACTTCACCACCAAGTCCGATAGCGAGATCGCGCTCAAGCTGTTCCACAAGCATGGCTTCGATTTCATGGAGCATTTGCGCGGCGAATTCGCCTTCGTGATCTTCGACGAGAAGAAACAGCGCATGATCCTGGTGCGTGACCGCTTCGGCATCCGCCCACTGTTCTACCATGTCGGCGACAAGGGCCTGTTCTGGGGCAGCGAGATGAAGGCCATGCTCGCCCACCCCGACGTGCCGCGCGATGTCTGCCCCAAGGCGCAGCTGCACCAGATGATGCAGGTGATGGTGCCGGGCATGACTTTGTTCGAAGGCATCCATGCGCTCAAGCCCGGACACATGCTGGTGGTGCAGAAGACCGACGAGGGCTTCGATGTCGAAGAGAAGCGCTACTGGGACGCCGAATTCCCGCTCGACGGCGAACATGACGATCTGCCCGACGAAGAGCATATCGAGAATGTCCGTCAGGCACTGGTCGAAAGCGTGGCCTTGCGGCTGGAGGCGGACGTGCCCGTGGCCTGCTACCTCTCAGGTGGCATAGACAGCTGCTCGATCATCGGCATGGCCGCAGCGATCCAGCAATCGCCGGTCAAGGCCTTCACCATCAGCTTCGACGATGCGCGCTATGACGAGGCCGCCATCGCCACCGAAATGGCCGAGAAAGCGGGCGCCGACCAGGATATCCTCAACGTCAAGGCCGTCGACCTCTACGGCAAGAATTTCGAGGATGCGGTCTTCTATTCCGAACGCACCTTCTACAACACGCTCGGCGTCGCCAAGATGCTGATGAGCCGCCACGTGCGCGATGTCGGCTATAAGGTGGTGATCACCGGCGAAGGCTCGGACGAATTGTTCGGCGGCTATGCGCAGTTCAAGGCCGACTATTTCCTCCACGATCCCGCCTATTCCGAAACCGCGGCCGGCGACGAGATGAAGGAGCGGAACAAGCTCTTCTCCGGCTCCGTGCTCGCCGAACAGCAGATCAGCCATCCCGCATTCGAGGAAGTGATGGGCTTCACCCCCTCATGGATCCAGCCGTGGATGCTGGTGCTCGAACGTGTGAAGCCGCTGCTGTCGGACGAGTTCAAGGCCAGGCTGGGCGATTACGATCCCATTGCCGCCATCGCCTACAGCCTCGACAAGTCCATGCTCGATGGCCGCCATGTGCTCGACAAGGTCCAGTACAGCTGGATCAAGACCATGCTCGAAGGCCAGATCCTCAATTGGGGCGGGGACCGGGTGGATATGGCCAACAGCCTCGAAAGCCGACCCGCCTTCCTCGACCATCACGTGGCCGAACTCGCCATGCGCATCCCGCCGCATGTCCGCATCCGCGACGGTATCGAGAAATGGGTGGTGCGCGAGGCGATGAAGCACGTCCTGCCCGAAGTGCTCTACAAGCGCGAGAAATTCGCCTTCATGGCCCCGCCCGCGCATACGGACGCCGACAAGACGGCGGAGATCAACAGACTGATCGACAAGTGGCTGTCATCCGAAGAGATCGCCGAGCACGGCATTTTCGACGAAGTCAAGCTGCGCGCCTCGATCGAGGATTACCGCAAATCCGATGACCACACACAGAACACGCGCAAGGACATTATCCTCAACCACGCCATCGCGCTGCATGCGATTGATGAGTTGATTGCCTAGCGTTTGTGATTGGGTGGGAAGCGGACAATCGCAATCGGCAATCCGCTAAGCCCCTCTGACGGCATGTGGTGAAGCGTTCTCTAAGAACTGCGCAGTCATTTCTGGCGCTTCTTCCATTAGTCCATGACCAGTGGGTATTGTGACGGTCCGCCAGTCTGGGTCTTGCTGAAGCCGCGCAAAGACTTCGTCATGGTCGTGCCAGTTCTCGGCTTTGACGAACGTCTTGATGGGGATTGATGCAAAGCCTCCAGTGAGTGAGACAGGGTCTGTCAATGTAGCGATGGGCTGGGGTGTGAAGCGCCAAAGCTCCTCTTCCGGGATACCCATGGCTTCAGCGAACGGGAATTCCAAATAGTCGCCCTGCTCCGTTCCTTGAAGAAAAGGGACTTGGCCTGCGTCGTCGATTATCGCGTGCCCATCTTCCAATAGAAACGCATCAAGGAAGACGATCGAGGCAATTCTTTCGTGCATTCTGTCGCCGACGCCGGAAATGACAGCGCCTCCAGAAGAATGGCCTGCCAGCACGATGTCTGTCAGTTCATGAAACCGTATCAGGTTCGTAATGTCGGTGATGTGCGTCTCAAGATTGACATCAGGCGTTGCGAGATGGGAACGATCTCCTACTCCGGTCAGGGTCGGGTTGAACACACGATGGCCGCGGCGACGCAATATCTCGGCGACTTCGGCGTAGTTGTAGCCGCCACCCCAGCCACCATGCACGAGAACAAATGTTGTCGGTTGGATTACACGGCCACAATTGTCAGCTTCCACCGCCTTTGCGGCACTGGGTGCCCAGGCGCCTAGTGCAACCGCCCCACCCGCAGCTTTGAGAATGTTCCTCCGATCCATGATTACCCTCCCTTGCAGGGGTAGGCTAGCACAAACGGCGCAGCTTGCCGATTGTACGCAATTGGGTCGTTAGCGGACATTCGATTTTCCTACACGCCACCGATCTGACACCGAAAGGCCATGACCTTGGTCCGCCACGCCTGCCCGCCCTTTTTCAGGTCGGCGGCGGCCCCGGCTTTTCTTTCTTTAGACCGTGTTAAATGTGTAAAGCGCAGTTGCGCTAGCAAGCTACGCAACCACCTTTTCGCATGCCAGTTCCATCACGCATTCGAGCAGCAATTGCGTCCCGCGTTCGATGTCCGACCAGTGGGTCCATTCGTCGGGCGCATGCGAAACACCGTTCACGCTGGGCACGAAAATCAGCCCGGCGCGCGTGTGTTCGCAGAAGAACTGCACATCGTGGCCCGCGCCCGAGGGCATAACCTTGTAGCTGTAGCCCAGTTCCTTGGTTTTCTTTTCGATCAGCGAGACGATGCCCTCGTCGCAATAGGCGGGCTTGAGCCAGCTCATCTCCTCATATTCGAACTTGAGCTTATGCTTGCGGGCAATGGAGGAAAGCACACGGCGACAGGCATTGGCGAGGCCGCGCATGATATCCTCGTCCAGATCGCGGCCCACGATAGTGAAATCCGCCTCCCCCGGGACCGTATGCGGAAAGCCGGGCTTGAGCGCGACATGGCCGATGGTGATGCGGCTCTTCTCGGTGCCTTCCTCATCGATAATGCGCTGAATCTCATGCGCGAAATCGGCCATGCCCATGAAGGCATCGCTGCGCATATCCATCGGCGCGGTACCGGCATGGTCGGCCTTGCCGATCAGGCGACAGTTCCATTTGAACACGCCCGAAATGCCTTCGACGATACCAATGGTAAGCTTTTCGGCATCGAGCACCGGCCCCTGTTCGACATGCAGTTCAAGGAAGGCCTTGATTTCTTCGGGGCGGCGATAAGCATGCAAGGCCTCCAGCGCATCCAGCCCGGCTTCCGACATCGCATCCTTCAAGGCATAGCCGTGCTCGTCCGCTGCTGTGTCGAGCCATTCGCGCGTCAGGTGCCCGGTCATGGCCTGCGCGCCCAGCATGCCGCCGAAGCGCCCTTCTTCCTCGCTGGTGCCGATCACTTCGATAGGGAAATCGGGGGTGATCCCGGCATCCTGGAATGTCCGGACCACTTCCAGCCCGGCAGCGACACCCAGCACGCCATCGAAGATCCCGCCTGCGGGAACCGAATCCACGTGAGAGCCAATGAGGATGGCGGGTTTGTCATCCGGCCCGAAACGCCCGATCACGTTCCCGGCACCATCCATGCGATGCGTCATGCCGAGGGATTCGAACGTGTCGCCCAGCCATTTGCGCGCGGCCATATCGGCCTTGCTGAAGCCCTGCCGGAAAACACCGCGCCCGGCCTCCTGCAGTCCGAAACGCGCGAGGGCGAGAACATCTTCTTCTATCCGTTCAATGCTGACCTTGGGCACGGGTCCTCCTGCTGATGCTTGGCACTAGCCTAACCGCCCAGGGTGCAAATGGGCAAGGCGGCTGTCGAAATGCGATCTCGATTACCCGCAAGACGTCGGCATGCGGACATTCCTGTTTTCGACCGACTCTTCGACAGCTTTACGCCGATCAGCAGACCATCAAGACCGGGTCCCGCTTGGGTAAGCCTTCCAGTCTAAAACCTACCCAAGCAATTTCGTGCCCGAAACCGCCGGATTTCCGGCGCTCTTGCACGATGGAGCCCTCCTGCGAAGATGCGGCATCGGGCCCGGCAGGTCGCCGTCGCACAGCGAGTGTGGCGTCAGCCCCCGCGCCCTTCCCTGCTCACCGCGATACTCGCCTGGAAATCGA
Source organism: uncultured Altererythrobacter sp. (assembly GCA_913055595.1). Taxonomy (GTDB): domain Bacteria; phylum Pseudomonadota; class Alphaproteobacteria; order Sphingomonadales; family Sphingomonadaceae; genus Alteraurantiacibacter. Next base: position 1,101 of record CAJXLD010000022.1, on the reverse strand, counting down.
ATGGACGAACGGGAAAGTTGGGAGCGCCGGCCACCAGCTTGACCCAGAGGGTGTCCCCGTCCCTGAACCAGGAGGTTTCGTTGGACGCGCGCAGAGCGGCCATGCTGTCCGCTTCCGTCCCGGAGGCTGCTTGGGCGAAGCCCGGCAGTTCGAATATGACCCACGAGCCTTCGTCCATTTCACTCATATTGAGAGAGACTTCCGACCTTTCGGTTTTCACCTCGATCTCGATGCCGGAGCGCACAGTGCTCTGGTTGCCGGTGATCTTGAATTCCTTGCCATTCCGGACAAGCGCGATTGGCGGCTCCTCCTGGATGACTCTGGCACCCAGTCGCCCGTTTCGTTGCGCGAGATACAGGCGTCCGACATCACCCGTGCACACAGAGGCGTTCCAGGTGGGGTGATGCTCGCAGCTTTCGTCAATGACGACACTGTCGTTCTCGCCATCGTGGAGCATGATGTGGGAATCGGGGATGCCGGTCACCGAGCCGTCGAGGTCGTGGATCGACAATGTCCGATAAGCCACGCCACCTCGGTTGTCGTTATCGAACCGGAGAGTGATTGGCGGGAAATACACCGGCTTGGCATTGACGAAGCGCGCACCTTCGATGGTGCTTGCGGTCGTGACGCCGGAACTGGTGAACAGCAACCAGGAAAGCGCGCCTGTCTTTCTTCTGTCATTGTCCTGGTAATTCACGAATGTCGTGTTCACCACTTCATCGCGGTAATCATAATATTCGTAGCCGCGGTTCGGGAAGTCAGGCACCGCGGTCTTTGGCAGGCTGCGGCCATAGGCGATTTCCTCGGGCGTGGTCGGATTGCCGATATTGTCGGTTTCACCCACGACCAGCGAATCCTCCAGACGCGAGGTAAACGCCTGGCTGCCGAAATCACCCGATGAGTGCGTCATGCCAATGGCGTTGTCGGCGAGTTTCAAATTGCGGAATATGTGCAGCTCACCCCGGCCCCAGAGGCCGCCATTGCGGTTCTTGTAGCTGGTCAAGTCGGTGATCAGCGTTTCCACGAACGGGCTGTCCGGGTCGGCGGGATTTTCCCGCGGCATGAACGCATTGCCGGTCAGGCCGAAGGTGTTGTCTTCAT
>CAJXLD010000021.1 GCA_913055595.1 uncultured Altererythrobacter sp. | reverse complement strand
AGCCGATTCCTATGCCGCTCTGCCTTTGGCGTTTCGCAATGCCATGGCAACAGCAGAGGTAGAAGGAAGTCACCTGGTTCAGCTGGGCAGCTTTTATAGCGAACAGGGTGCTCGCCGCGCCTGGGGCATCTATGTCAGCCGCTATCCCGAGTTGGCCGACAGCCAGATGGTGATTACGCAGGCCGTTCTTCGCGGCAAGCGATACTACCGCGTCTCCGCCGGTGGATATGACCAGACGGAGAGCAAGGCCATGTGCGCGCGTGTGGATGCCGCAAATGGTGATGGCTGCATCAGCTGGGCTGCAGCAGAGCCACTGCCGGGTGCTGTCGATACGGGTATCCGTTTCGCCATGCGGTAAGCCCGTTACTTGAGGAGATCCTCCCGGAAGCGGCTCGCCGAAAGGTGGGCCGTTTCTCGTTTCGGCGCCTACGAGGCTGAATAGCCGCCGTCGCTGACGAGGACGGTGCCGGTGATCGTGGCAGCATCTTCGGAGAGCAGGAACAATATTTGCGCTGCGATTTCATCAGCTGAGGCAAATCGACCAAGCGGCGTTGCCATTTGCGCCATTTCGGCCAGCGCCGCGTCACGATCACCGCCCTTGTTGGCGACGAAATCTTGGAAGAAATCCACTCCGTCCCAGATCGGCGTATCCACACCACCTGGCGCAATGGCATTCACACGAATGCCCCGCGACGCACCCTCCAATGCAGCGACCTTGGCAAGCTGGATGAGACCGGCCTTTGACGCGGCATAAGCGGCAGCCCCCGCCTGCGGCTTCAATCCGCTGGCGGAGGCTGTGACGACAAAGCTCGCACCCTCGCCCGCCTTGCGCATGGCCGTACGCAGCGAGAGGAATGCGCCGTCGAGATTGACACTCATTGTCCGTCGCCAGTCTTCCAGCGTTGTGTCCTCTAGCGTTCCGGCGGAAGCAATCCCGGCATTGATCACCGCGCGATCGACGCTCTGTGCTGTTGCTTCCACGCGCTCCCACAGGGCTGGATCGCTTACATCGCCAGCAACGCATTCCACTTCACAGGCTAGCTCGAGCGCGGCCAGACCATCAGCATCGCGATCGACAAGAACCAGTCGCCCTGCCCCGCGCTCTGCCAAGAGGCGCGCGCAGGCGGCCCCGATCCCCGAGGCGGCTCCCGTGACGAGGCAAGTTCCGAGTGACATCAGAGCGCTACGGCCACGCCGCCCTTCCACAGGGCGGTGACGCTTCCCTGCACGGGCTGGCCATCGAAAGGCGTGTTGCCCGCCAGTGCTGTCATCTCACGCGAATCGACCACCCAGGGTTTCTCCGCATCGACAATGGCCACATCGGCCTCGAATCCGACCCTCAGCGCGCCAGCCTGCACGCCCAGCAGGCGAGCCGGGTTGCTCGCGATCAGATCGAAAGTGCGTTCGGTGGAGATCACGCCATCTCGCATCAGGGTTAGCGTCATGGGCAGCAAGGTCTCGGCTCCTGCCATGCCCGGTTCGGCATCGGCAAAGGGAAGGCGCTTTTCTTCCGGGCCGCGCGGATCGTGGCCGCTGGCGATCACATCGATCGTTCCATCGCCGATGGCTTCTATCACCGCCTCCCGGTCCTGCTGCGAACGAAGCGGTGGAGAAAGGCGGGCAAAGGTGCGGTATTCGGCGAGCGCGAGGTCCGAGAGCATGAAATGGGCGGGAGTAACACCCGCAGTCACCGGCACACCGCGCGCCTTTGCTGCACGCACAAGGTCGAGCGCAGCGCGCGTCGTCACCTGTCGGAAGTGCAAGCGCGCTCCGGCCAGTTCCGCCAAGGCGATATCGCGCGCCACAGCCAGCGCCTCTGCCTCTGCAGGGGCGCTGGGCAGGCCGAGGCGCGTCGCCATTTCGCCAGCAGTTGCAGAAGCCCTTCCGGAAATCGCGCCATCCTCGGCATGGGCAATCACCACCATGTCGAGCATGGCGGCATATTGCAGCAGGCGCAGCATCACGCCGCTATCGGCAATCCAATGGCGTCCCGTAGCAATCGCGCGCGCTCCGGCATCGCGCATCAGGGCGATTTCGGCAAGGCTGCTGCCGTCCAGCGCAGCAGTCGCGGCAGCCAGCGGATGCACCCAGAAATCGGGCTTGCCGCTTTGCGCCGCGAAACGCACGCGTGCCGGATGGTCGAGCGGCGGGGATTGGTCGGGCATCAGCGCCGCACGCGTAATCCCCCCGAAATGAAAGGCCGGCTTGTCGATGGCAAAAACGCCGAGGTCTACCAGGCCAGGTGTGACCAGCTTTCCGCCAGCGTCGACCAAAACATCTTCATCTTGAGGAGCCTCACCTACAGCGGCAATCAGCCCATCGACCAGGCGCAAATTGCCTTCGACAATCCCGTCGCTCGTCACGATCCTGCCGCCGGTGATGGAAATGGGTGTCACCTGCTTCATTTCCTCGCCTCCGTTCGTGTCGAGCGCAGTCGAGACACGCCGCGCACCCGCCTCTCGACTTCGCTCGAGGCGAACGGATATGGCTGTGACGCCTGCGTCATACCCATTCTCCCTCGCCCCAGCCGGAAACCTTACGTTCCTTGCGGGTCAGCACGTCGAGGCAGGCCATACGGATCGCCACGCCCATTTCCACCTGCGAAGTGATAATCGAGCGTTCGGCCATTTCGGCCACATCGCTATCGATCTCCACCCCGCGGTTCATGGGCCCGGGATGCATGACGATGGCCTCAGGACTTGCCAGCGCCAGCCGCTCCTGCGTCAGTCCGTAGAGGTGGTGATATTCGCGTGGACTCGGAATGAACTGGCCATCCATCCTTTCATTCTGCAGGCGCAGCATCATCACCACATCGGCGCCATCCAGCGCCTGGTCAAATCGGTGGAACACATCCACACCCATCGCCTCGACTTCCCTGGGCATCAGTGCGGGCGGCGCGCACAAACGAACCGTCGCCCCCAGCGCTTGCAGGCACAGGATGTTGGATCGGGCAACGCGACTGTGCAGGATGTCGCCGCAAATCGTCACCGCCAGCCCGTTGAACATGCCGTCCGCGCTCATCTCCCCGCGCTCGCGCAACTTGTGGCGAAGCGCCAGCGCATCGAGCAGCGCCTGCGTGGGATGTTCGTGCTGCCCGTCCCCGGCATTGAGCACGGGGCAATCCACCTTGTCGGCGATCAGCCCCACCGCGCCCGAAGACCCGTGACGGATAACGATGGCATCGGCGCGCATGGCGTTGAGCGTGACCGTCGTGTCGATGAGTGTTTCACCCTTCTTCACGCTGGATTGCGCTGCATGCATGTTGACCACGTCAGCGCCCAGCCGCTTGCCGGCAATCTCGAAGGACAGCAGGGTGCGCGTACTATTCTCGAAAAAGGCGTTGATGATGGTGAGGCCGGCCAGCGCATCATTATGCTTGCTTGGCTGGCGGTTCAGCTCGACCCATTGCTCCGCCTCTTCGAGCAGAAAGAGAATCTCATGCGTCTGTAGCGCGCCGATGGAAATGAGGTCACGATGCGGAAAAGCCCGTCCGCCTGTCGGAAAACGGCCGCTGACCGAGGCGCGGGTCGGCGGAACCGCGCCTTCCGAAGCTTCAAAGTCGCGTATGAAGGCGCGGATCTTCTCGACCGTGCTGCTACGAATGTCGCGCCCGGCGCGGAGCTGGGAAACGAACGGTTTGTCATTGAGCACAAGTTCACCAAAACGCGTCTCGGACATGTCGTGATGGGCGCAGAATCGAGCAATTTCTTCGAGCAGGTCTGTCATCGACCCTCGCTTTTGTTGGATAAAACCAACTTGTCAAGTTGGAAATAGGTGTGCCGCCTGTGGAAGCGCGTTGACCGCTGGTAGCTTATCTCTGGCGCTGCCCTTCCCAAGTCCCTAGATAGCAACAAGCTATTGGCGACGTCGAAGGGGTTCGCATGAGTTTTGCAGGTAAGGTTTGGCGTCTTCTGGTCGGCATAAAAGATGGCTTGGCCCTCTTGTTCCTGCTCTTGTTTTTTGTGGGCCTGTTCTCTCTCCTGAGCGCCCGGCCCAGTCCGGGGCAGGTCCGTGAGGGCGCGCTGCTCCTGCAGCTGGACGGCTCGATCGTCGAGGAAGCCTCCGCCAGCGACCCGCTGGAAATCCTCGTTTCGGGCACCCTGCCGACGCGCCAGTACGAAGCACGCCAGCTTGTACGAGCGATTGACGAGGCCGCACGCGATGACCGCATCAAGGCCATCGCGCTCGACCTCACCACTTTCACCGGCGGCCCTCATGTCAGCATGAAGGAAGTTGCCGAAGCGCTGGGCCGCTTCCGTACAACCGACAAGCCGATCCTGTCCTATGCAGTTGCTTATACCGATGATGCATTGATGCTGGCCGCCCATGCCGATGAGATCTGGGTCGATCCCATGGGCGGCGCGGCCATTCGCGGGCCCGGCGGAAGTATCATGTTCTATGCCGAGGCGTTGGAGCGTTACGGCATCAACGCCCATGTCTATCAGATCGGCACATATAAAGGCACTGGCGAACCTTATACGAACACCCAGATGTCGCCGGAATTACGAGAAAATCTGGAAACCTATGTCGGCCAAATCTGGGAAGAATATCGCGCCCATGTGGTACAGGCCCGTTCGCAGGCCGACATTGACGCTGCCACAACCGACTTGCTCGCTCTGCTCGATGAGAATGGCGGCGATATGGCGCAAACCGCTATTGCCGCTGGCCTCGCCGACACTATCGGCACCAAAGATGAATGGGGCAGGCGCGTAGCCGATCTGGCGGGTGAAAGCACCTGGGACAAAGCACCGGGCGCATTCGCTCATACCGAACTGGATATCTGGATGGCTCACGTCGGCAGGGAAGGTGCGAGCGGGGGCAGAACCTTGGGCAGCAGCGATTCGCGCATCGCCGTGGTAACCGTTGCGGGAGAGATCAGCGATGGCAACGCCGGCCCCGGAAGCGCAGGAGCCGCGCGCATTGCTGGGCTGCTCGACGACGCGCTGGACGACGATTTGGCAGGCCTTGTTGTCAGGATCGATTCCCCTGGCGGGACCGTGACGGGGTCCGAGGCCATCCGCCGTGCGGTGATGCGTTATCGCGACAAGGGTATTCCTGTTGCCGTATCCATGGGCAATCTTGCCGCAAGTGGCGGCTACTGGATTGCCACCGCAGGCCAGCGAATCTTTGCAGAGCCGGAAACCATCACCGGCTCGATCGGCGTGGTACTTGTGGTTCCCTCGTTCGAAGACATCCTGTCGGATTTCGGCATCTATTCGGATTCCATCCGTACAACCCCTCTTTCGGGCCAGCCCGATATTCTTGCCGGCTTCACGCCCGAGACCGATGCTTTGCTGCAAGCAGAAACCGCCGCTATCTACGATCGTTTCGTTGGTATGGTGGCCGACGCGCGTGGACTTACGACCGAACGCGCCAATGAATTGGCACAGGGCCGTGTCTGGACCGGCGGTTCGGCACGCCAGCTTGGGCTGGTGGATCAGTTTGGCGGTCTCGATGCGGCACTCGAGTGGGTCGCATCCGAAGCGGGATTGGAAGAGAATTCTTGGGAACCGCGCTTCCTTTCAAGCCCACAAGACCCGTTCGATCAAATGCTTGCCAGTCTGTTGGGCAATGCAGAACAACAACCACAGGCTCTGGTCAACGTTTCTGGCCGTTTCGTCATGGATGAGCAGGCCGTGGCTGCAAGGGCCCTGCAGGACTTCGATCGCCTGCTCTCCACACCTGGAGCACAAGCGCTTTGCCTTACCTGCATGCCGCAGGCGGTACCCCGTTCCACCGGTCCGGCATGGTGGAGCGTATTGACAAGCCGCATCATCGCCAATTGAACGCTTGTCATGTTCGATGGGTCATGGCAAAGGCGCGCGCCTGCCGTGACAGCATCCGGCGGGCGCGTAGCTCAGTGGTAGAGCACACCCTTCACACGGGTGGGGTCGCAAGTTCAATCCTTGCCGCGCCCACCAGTTCTCGCCAGACAAAATCATCCGGGGGATGATTTTGCGCGAGAGCTCCCGAGCGCAAGCGAAGGGCCTCACGCTAACCTTTGGCACTATTGATGTGGGTCAATGGGACAGCCATCCTCCAGGGCGCATTATGCGCCCCATCAAGGAGGACGGCATCATGTTCAAAACCAATGTCGGCACTATCGATCGTGCCATTCGCATCATCCTCGGCCTGTTCCTGCTGGCGCTGACCATGGTCGGGCCGGAGACGCCGTGGGGCATGATCGGCATCATTCCGCTGGCGACGGGTATCCTTCGCACTTGCCCGCTCTATTCGCTGGTTGGGCTCAATACCTGCGCCAAATGATAGACGTTCCCGATGCGTCAGGCGTCGGGAATACTGGACAAAACACCGCTGCGAAGGGCATAGGCCGCGGCCATGCATGACCTTCGCACCATCCGTGAGAATCCCGAGGCTTTCGACGCCGCCCTTGCGCTGCGTGGGGTGGAGCCGCAATCCGTGCAATTGCTTGCGTTGGATGAGGAGCGCCGTGCGCTGACCACGCGCCTGCAGGAAATGCAGAGCCGCCGGAACGACGCTTCCAAGCAGATCGGCCAGGCCATGGGCCAGGGCGACACGGACAAGGCCGAAGCGCTCAAGGCCGAAGTGGCCGAGCTCAAGCAGGCGATGCCCGCGCTTGAGGAAGAGGAGCGCGCCAAGGGTGCTGCGCTCAACGACCTGCTCGCCGCCATCCCCAACCTGCCCGCCGAAGGTGTTCCCGAAGGGGCCGACGAAAACGACAATCTCGAAGTCAGCCGCTGGACCACGCCGCGCCAGTTCAATTACGAGCCGAAAGAGCATGCCGATATGGGCCCGGCGTTGGGCATGGAATTCGAGACAGCAGCCAATATGTCCGGCGCACGCTTTACTTTTTTGCGGGGCCAGATGGCGCGGCTCAACCGCGCGCTTGGCCAGTTCATGCTCGACAAACAAACTGGCGAAAACGGCTACACCGAATGCGCCCCGCCCCTGCTGGTGCGCGACGAGGCCATGTTCGGCACTGGTCAGTTGCCGAAATTCGCCGAGGATCTGTTCCACACAGACGATGGCCGCTGGCTTATCCCCACCGCCGAAGTCAGCCTTACAAATTCGGTGCGCGAGCGGATCATCGACGATCTTTCCGCGCCGATCCGCCTCACCGCCCTCACCCCCTGTTTCCGCAGTGAGGCGGGCGCGGCGGGCAAGGACACGCGCGGCTTCATCCGCCAGCACCAGTTCGACAAGGTGGAACTGGTCAGCATCTGCCGCCCCGAAGATGCTCATGACGAACATATGCACATGGTCGAGAGCGCCGAAAGCATCCTGCACGCGCTCGAACTGCCGCATCGGAGAGTGCTGCTATGCACCGGAGACATGGGCTTCGGCGCAAGGAAGACCTTCGATCTCGAAGTCTGGCTTCCGGGGCAGGATACCTATCGCGAGATCAGTTCGGTCAGCTGGTGCGGCGATTTCCAGGCGCGGCGCATGAATGCGCGTTATCGTCCCGAGGGCGGCGGCAAGAAGACCGATTTCGTCCACACGCTCAACGGCTCCGGCCTCGCCGTTGGGCGCACGCTGGTCGCTGTGCTGGAGAACTACCAGCAAGAGGACGGTTCGGTTCTTATTCCCGAAGTGCTGGCACCCTATATGGGCGGACTGGAAAGACTGGTACCGGACGGCTGATGCGCATCCTGCTCACGAACGACGACGGCATACATGCTCCCGGCCTGGAGTTGCTGGAAGCCATCGCCGCTCGTCTGTCGGACGATGTCTGGGTCTGTGCGCCAGCAGAAGAACAATCGGGCGCGGGCCATTCTCTAACGTTGCACCAGCCGGTGCGGCTAAGGCGGTTTGGCGAAAAGCGCTTCGCGGTAACCGGCACGCCCACGGATTCGGTCAACCTTGCCTTGCGAAAGCTGTTTGATGACAGAATGCCCGACCTCGTCATCTCCGGCATCAATGCGGGCGAGAACCTGGCCGACGACATCACCTATTCGGGCACCATATCCGCTGCCATGGAAGGCGCGCTGGCGGGTATTCCGGCCATCGCCCTCTCACAAGCCATGCGCGAGCGCGGCGCCAGCTATGCAGTTGCCGAAGCGTGGGCAGAGAAGGTGCTGCCACCGCTTGTGGAGGTGCCCATGGCCAAGCGTACGCTCGTCAATGTGAACTTTCCGGACCGCGCCGCAGACGCCGTGAAAGGCATTCGCGTGGTGCGGCAGGGCTTTCATGATTACGATCGCGGTAGCCTGGTCGAAGGAACCGACCCGCGCGGGCGCAGCTATTACTGGTTCGGGCTGGAGGAAATGGAACACACGCTTGACCACGGCACCGACCTGGAAGCGGTGGCCGATGGCTATATCGCGGTGACGCCGCTGCAACTGGACCTCACCAATCACGCGGCCATCGGGGCGCTGGCAGAAAGGTTTGTCGCCTGATGGCCGAGAGCGTCGAGAAGGTCCGCACCGCCATCCAGTCGCGCCGATTCCGCCCGCTTCGCCGCGCGGTGAAGGTGCCCGTATGGGGCGACCTTGGCATTCGCCTCGGCCTTGCCCTTTCGCTGATAATGCTGGTGGTGCTGGTCCACTATTGGGACCGCGACGGGCTTGTCGACCATCACGACGGCCATGTCAGCTTCATGGACGTGGTCTATTTCACCATGATTTCCATCACCACCACCGGCTTTGGCGATATCGCCCCGATCAGCGAACGCGCACGGCTGGTGGAAGCGGTGATCGTCACACCTGTCCGTTTCGCCGTGCTCTTCATATTTGTCGGCACGGCCTATAACTTCATCATCAAGAGAAGCTGGGAGAAGTTCCGCATGGCCCGCATCCAGAGCCAGTTGTCAGGCCACCTCGTGGTGCTGGGTTTCGGCGTGTCCGGCTCCGAAGCCGTTCACGAAATGATCGAACGGGGCACCGATCCGAGCACAATCGTGGTTATGGACCCGAGCGAAGAGCGACTGAAACTCGCCGAGGAACTGGGCTGCAACGTCATTTGCGCCGATGCCTCACGCGACGAGAGCCTGATTGCGGTACATATCGACAAGGCAAAGACCGTGCTCGTTTCCGCAGGGCGAGACGACGCCAGCATCCTCATCGTCCTCACCGTCCGTCACCTTGCACCCGATGTGCCGATCAGCGTGGTGGTGCGGGCAGACGACAATGAAATCCTCGCACGGCAGGCAGGGGCCAATAATGTCATCAATCCGGTGCGCTTTACCGGCTTGCTGTTGGCCGGCAGCGCGCAAGGCGCGCATATCTCGGACTATCTGGCCGATCTTGCCTCAGTCACAGGACGCGTGCAGCTGGTAGAGCGCAAAGTGCGGCCTGAGGAAGTTGGCAAATCGCTGAACGAGCTCAGCAGTGGCGGCAAGGGTTTGCGCATCTATCGCAATGGTGGCGCTCACGGCTATTGGGAAGACGAGGCCGGCTTGCTTCAAGAAGGTGATATCGTGGTCGAAATCCGACCCACCGAAGCGTCTGGCAACGGCGACTAACCGAGCAGAACGAAGACCCCACCCATTGCCACCATGCCGACCACGAAATGGCCTGCGTCGATCAGGAACAGCTTCATCGACTTGCGCTGATAAAGGTAATTGATGCCGACCGCCGGTGCCATGATGAAGGCGCCGAAGCCCAGAGCAAACATCATCACCACATGCGGTTCTGCCGAAGTGCGCGCTATCAGATGCCCCAGCATCCAGGCCACGACCAGCTCCAGCAGGAAGCACACACCAAAGATCATCGGCATATTGGCGCCCGCCATCTGCTCCTGTGTAATTCCCACTTCACGCTGCCAGGCCTTGCCGAACAGAACACTGTACCAGACGGCTCCAGTCGCAAAGAAAGCCACCGCGCCAAGTCCAACGGCCAGCCAGTTTACGGGTCCCATTTGCTTTCCTCCCGATCCCCAAGTCCCGCAGACTATCTAGCGCAAAGCCTCCGCCACGTGTAGGGGCGCGGCAATCATGGCAAGCAGCACCCCTATCCCGGACCAGAAGCGTGTCGGCATGGTCAGCCTCGGCTGTCCCAAGGCGCTGGTCGATTCCGAGCGCATACTCACCAAGCTGCGCGCGGACGGCTATGCCATGTCGCCTGATTACGAGGGCGCCGACGTGGTGCTGGTCAACACTTGCGGCTTCCTCGATTCCGCCAAGGAGGAGAGCCTCGAAGCCATCGGCGAGGCGATATCCGAGAATGGCCGCGTGATTGTGACCGGCTGCATGGGGGACGAGGCAGAGCTGATCCGCGCCCGCTTCCCGCAGGTGCTCGCCATCACCGGCGCGCATCAATATGAGGATGTGGTGGAGGCAGTGCACGAGGCTGCGCCTCCGTCGCAAGGCCCCTTTATCGACCTTGTTCCCCAGCCATCCGATGAAATGGTGAAGCTCACCCCGCGCCATTACTCCTATCTCAAGATCAGCGAGGGTTGTAACCACTCCTGCGCCTTCTGCATCATCCCGGACCTGCGCGGAAAGCTCGTCAGCCGCCGCGTCGATGCCGTGCTGCGCGAGGCGGAGAAGCTCGTCGCCGCAGGCACCAAGGAGCTGCTGGTCATCAGCCAGGACACTTCTGCCTATGGTGTCGATACGCGGCACGAGGAGCGTATGTGGCACGGTCACCCGGTCCGCGCCCATATGACCGACCTCGCCCGCGAGCTAGGCCAGCTCAAGACGCCGCAGGGCGAGCAACCCTGGGTACGGCTGCACTATGTCTACCCCTACCCGCATGTGGATGCGGTGATCCCGCTGATGGCGGAGGGACTGATCACGCCCTATCTCGACATTCCCTTCCAGCATGCCAGCTCGAAAGTTCTCAAGGCCATGAAACGCCCGGCGAACGAGGCCAAGGTGCTCGAACGCCTCAAGAGCTGGCGGGAAATTTGCCCGGACATCGCCATCCGCTCCAGCTTCGTGGCCGGCTTTCCTGGCGAGACGGAGGAGGACTTTCGGCACCTGCTCGAATGGCTGGAAGAGGCCCAGCTCGACCGCGTCGGTGCCTTCCGCTTCGAACCGGTCGAAGGCGCGGCTGCCAATGCCCTGCCCGATCCCGTGCCGGAAGAGGTAAAGGAAGAACGATATGCCCGGATCATGGAAGTGACCGAGCGTATCAGCGCTGCCAAGCTCGCCGCAAAGGTCGGTCGCACCCTTCCTGTCATCATCGATGAGGTAGGCGAGCCCGACGAGGACGGCGATATCGGAGCTACCGGCCGCAGCCAGGCCGACGCGCCCGAAATCGACGGTGCTGTTTATCTGCGCAATGTGCCCGAAACGCTGAAACCGGGCGATTTCGTGAGTGTCATAATCGAAGATGCCGATGTGCATGATCTGTTCGGGGTCATCGCGTAGGGCACCCCGATCGCGATCGCGGGGACGGCGAGCTCATTACAATTAATTACAAATTGTCATCTCCCGTTCACCCGATATCATCTTGGCAAACGGGCTTCTCCTCTGCAAAACTGCAACCATTCTAATGGGCGGGACTCGCGGGTCCCGATAGAGGGGATAATCACATGCGCAAGCCATCACGCCTGCTAAAATCCGTTTTGCTGCTTTCCACTGGTCTTACGTTGGGCATCGGGACTTCAGCCCAAGCCCAGTCTCTTTGGTCCGATCCTGCGACCTGGCCTTCGGGCGAGGTTCCGGGTGAAGGCGATGCGGTGGAAATCGGCCGCGACATGGACGTGGTGCTGGATGTCGATGCGCCGGGCCTTCGCAGCCTGACCATCCAGGGCAAGCTGAGCTTTTCAGACGAGCGCGATATCAGCCTCGAAACCGAGTGGATCTATGTCCCCGGTGGCGAGCTGACGATCGGCACCTTGGCCAACCCCTACCAGCACAATGCTTCGATCACTCTGACCGACAATGTGCCGGGCGAAGACATCAACACAATGGGCGATCGCGGAATCATGCTGATGCGCGGAACGCTCAACCTGCATGGCAATCGTGACCATACGTGGAGCAAGCTGTCACAAACGGCAGAAGCAGGTTCGACCAGCATCCAGGTTCTTGATGCACACGGATGGAACGTAGGAGACGAGATCGTTCTCGCCTCGACAGACTATAATCCGCGACAGGCCGAGCGTCGCACTATCACCGCGATCGATGGAAATACCATCAGCTTTGCCGAACCGCTCGAATATATGCACTTCGGAGCGGTCACATTTGGCGTGGATCAGCGCGGAGAGGTCGGCAACCTCACGCGCAACATCAAGATTCAGGCGTCGGAAGATTCGGAAGAGACCTATTTCGGCGGCCATATCATGGCGATGTCGGGATCGAAATTATACGTCGACAGCGTCGAGCTTTCGCGCATGGGCCAGCATTTGACCCTTGCCCGCTACCCGGTCCATTTCCATGTGCTGGGAGAAGGTCTGGGCATGTATGTCCGAAATGCCGCCATCCATGACACGTTCAACCGCTGCGTTACCGTGCACGGTACCGACAATCTCAATATCGAGAACAACGTCACTTACAATACGGTCGGCCACTGCTTCTTCATGGAAGACGGGATTGAGCAGGGAAATCGCTTCGTCAGCAACCTTGGCATCCAGACCAAATGCCATCCGACCCTGCCCTGCCTGCCTACAAATCTGGGCGTTCCCTCGGAACGCACGCAGGGCGGCCAACAATCCGAACATGTGCTAATCCCTTCGGACAATACGGCAGCGACCTTCTGGATCACAAATCCGGCGAACCATTATATCGACAACGTTGCCGCTGGTTCGGACTCGACCGGCTTCTGGTTGTCCTTGCCTGAGCACCCAACAGGCGCATTTGAAGGCACGGATATCAGCTTGGCCACATGGCCGCGTCGAACGCCTATGGGCATTTTCAGGGGCAATACCGCCCATTCGAACTATGACGGCTTCATGCTTGACCGCAATGCCGGCGCCGACGGCACGTTTGGCGTGACCGGCACGGTGTATATTCCGCGCGAGGATCCGTCGGACCCGAGCAGCAGGCCGGTTATGAATCTCTATACGGATTTGACCGCCTACAAGAACCGCAACGGCGGCTTGTGGATGCGCGGCGAAGAAACTGTCTTTCGCAATTTGAGAATGGCCGACAATGCCATTGGCTATACCTTTGCGAGTGGCCTGGGCGGCGGTGCCACCTTCACGTCGCGCGTGGAGGATTCGCTGTTCGTGGGCGAGACCGACAATGTCGGCAATCCTTCGACTGATACCGAGATCGCTTATGGCCGCAGCCTGCCCAAGCCGCAGGTTCCGGATTACCCCATCCGCGGCTACGAATATTATGATGCGACGCACAAGCTCGCGAACAGCACATTCATCAATTTCGAAGACAACGACACGCGCCAGACCGGTGCGATCTCCTATCTGCTGTTCACCAGCTTCGGGATGAGCGTCGAAAACTCCGTAGAGGGCCTCGAGTTCATCGATGCCAAGCCGGTCTTCTTCCCCGAACGCCGGCAAGAGTGGGCGAGCGACTTCGGAACCAGCGCCGCCTTCCTGACCGCAGCAATTCCCGACATTGACGGCTCGACCAGTGGCGTCCCGGATTCCTATATCGTCTACAATAATGGAATCGCCAATGACGACGAGGCTTGCGAGCTCCGTCCTGACTGGGGTGCAGCCGTTTGCACCGGCGATTATGGACGCCTGAGCCTTGGCGGCGGCTTCCCCTTCGGCGGCGGCCCGGTTGAAAACCCCGTCAAGCTTAGCCGCAATGGCAACGATTTCGACTATCGCGGGCAAACCACCATTCGCAGCGGTGCCGAACTTGAAGTCGATACCGCCAGGGAGTCCTTGCCCTTGAGGTTGTCGGCCATGGACGATGGCTCCTGGGTCCTTCTGAAACTGAAAGGCTTCACCAGTGCCGATGCCGGTACAGAGCAAGACAGCATTGATGCTCTGCGAGAGGCCAATGAGCTGTCGTATTACAAGGACGACGACGCGCTGTGGATCAAGCTGTTCCCGGATAACCGCCCTATCCCCGATGGGCCTCCCTTCGGCATTCCGCCCAGCGTGACAGTGAGCAGGGAAAACCTTGGCGGCTAAGGCGCTCTTTCAGCAGCGCTGATGCAAGCGTCGGTGAGGATGTACCCGCCAGTCTTCGGGGCCATCCTCACTGCGCAATTTACCGTATTGCGTAATCAAGGTCTGCCTTCTGCAAATCGGCTCGATACCGCGCTCTAGCGAGGGATTTGTTAACTTGTTAGCGCTACCTCCGCCCTTCGGGTCGGAGAAAAATAATGCAAGCAGCCATAGAGCGGCGTGCCGGGGGGAGCGACAATGCGCTAGGTCGACGAGGTCATTTGACCGTCGAGACGGTAGTGCTTGTCGCTGCCTTGGTGACTTGGCTTGCTAGCTATAATCGCGAGGCGCTCACGCAGATTGAGCAAGTATACGGGCCGCAGGACGCCGCCAAAGCCTTCGAAAGCTACCAATATGACGACGCAACTGAAGGCGGGACCTCCACCGTCACCGTCAACGAGGAACGGCCCCTCTCCTGGGTTTGCAACCTCGAAAAGACCTATGAGTACGGATTTTGCGGCTTCGGCGTCATTTTCGATCCGCTCCACACCGGTCGCGGCCTGGACCTAAGCCACTTCGACACAATCAGCTTTACCTTGCGATATGAGGGTTCAAGCCAATCTTTGCGGCTCGCCGTCAAGGACCTCAATCCGTATTATGCGGAACTCGGCGCTCCCAATATTGCCAAGGAAAACCAGGCAAGCATTCCGGTAATCCCGGGAGAGCAGGCCGTCAGCATCGGGTTTGACCAATTCTACGTCGCCGAATGGTGGCGAGAAGCGGCACCTCCGTCGGCCGAGCTTGCCCGTCCCCGCTTCGACAATATCACCTCCATCGAACTATTGACCGCTGCAGATTCCGAAGCCGGGCGACAGTCGCTGGCAATCGAGAGGATTTCCTTCCATGGACAGGCGATGAGCGCCGAGACCTGGTATGGCGGCGTTGCCCTGATATGGTTGCTGCTGATCGGTTCGATACTCTGGCTGCGTCGCCGCGACGTCGAAGGATGGAAGCAGAAGCTTGTCGAATCGATGGAAACAACCGTCGATACTATCCCCCATATGGTCTGGGCGCTGGACCGGGACGGCAAGGTTTCCTTCAACAAAAGATGGGAAGATTTCACCGGCATGCCACTTGGTAATTGCAGGTGGCGAAATCTCAGGACGCTGGCCCATCGTGACGACGTGCGGGAGGCGATCAAGCGCTGGAGAGCCGGCATCGCTTCCGGAATTGAGTTCAGCTTTGAGCTCCGCCTGCTTCACCATTCGGGAGCTTACCGATGGGTGCTGGCCCGCGCAGTTCCTTCACACGATAAAGATGGAACAATCGCCGGCTGGTACGGGACCTGCACCGACATTCACGACCAGATCGTTGCACAGCGCGCCCTCAACGCCAGCATTGTCAAGGAGCGCAAACGCTCAAAGCAGCTAAAATGGTCTAGCGAGCATGATGCGCTGACCCGGCTACCCAACCGGCGCGCATTCGAAGCTCGACTTGAGCAAGCGATTGAGGAATCGGGAATCGCCGAATCCGAAACCGGCCTCCTGCTCGTCGACATGGACTACTTCAAGCACACTAATGATACGCTGGGACATGGTGCCGGCGATGAACTGCTCAAGGCCATCGCGACCCGTCTGAAGAAATCGGTTCGCAAACGGGATTTTGTGGCCCGCATTGGTGGTGACGAGTTCGCCGTCATCCTTCCCAACCTGAATTCTGAAGATGACCTTGCCTGTGTAGGCCGCGAGGTATCAGGCGCGATCCAGCAGGCGCTTAACATCGGTGACCATATGGTACGCCCCAGCGCCAGCATCGGCGGAGCGATTTGCCCAAGGGGCGAGATATTGGCGAGCGACTTCCTGAAGAGGGCCGATGCAGCTCTTTATGCCCTGAAACGGTCCGGACGCGGTGGATTCAGCCTGTTCGAGGACTATATGCTGGACGACGTCAAGAAAGCAGCCTTCCAGCTTGCACGCGCGCGCGAAGCGATCGAAGACGGCAGTATCATCGCCGTCTACCAACCAAAGGTCTCCATCAGCGAAGGCGATGTCGCGGGTTTCGAGGCGCTGCTGCGGCTGAAGACTCCGGAAGGCTCGCTGGAGCTCCCGGATATGCTGACGGAGGCCTTCAACGATTATGAGCTCGCTGCAAAGATCGGTGAGACGATCCAGGAACGGGTCGCACGAGACATTCGCGGCTGGATCGATACCGGCTTTGAGTTCGGCCGTGTTTCCATCAATGCTGCCCCGGCTGAGTTCTTGCGCAATGATTATGCCGAACGATTGCTCGAGGTACTTGAGCGCTATGGTGTTCCACCATCTCGCGTTGAAGTGGAAGTGACCGAACACGCCTTTGTCGAACAAGGCTGGGAATATGTTGCCCGCGCGCTCGACCAGCTCGATCTGGCAGGGGTAGCCATTTCGCTCGACGATTTCGGGACAGGCCACTCGAACCTGT
>CAJXLD010000020.1 GCA_913055595.1 uncultured Altererythrobacter sp. | reverse complement strand
GAGGAAAGCCTCCATTTCAAACCAAGCTATCTTCTGACCGTCATACTTTCAGCCGTGATCGCAGGCCTCGGCATGCGAAGCGACCAGGTGGCGGTGGTGATCGGCGCGATGATCATTGCCCCACTGCTCGGCCCGACCATGGGCATCGCCCTGGCTGCAACGGTCGGCAATCGCGAGCTGGGGCGCAAGGCGGCCTTCGTTCTGGCGGTTGGTTCCTTCCTTGCGGTCCTTGGCGGATTGGCCGTCGGCCTGTCGGTCGAGATCGACCCGCTGACACCGGAACTGCGCAATCGCACCATGGTGCAGCCTGCCGACATCGCCCTGGCGCTGGCTTGTGGTGCCGCAGGCGTGCTCGCATTCAGCCGCGCGGCGTCGCTGACGCTGGTGGGCGTGATGATCGCCGTTGCCCTTGTCCCGCCGTTGGCCGCCTGCGGCATCTATTTGGGCGCCGGATATCCGGCCGCGAGCGCAAACGCGCTGTTCCTCTTTGCCATCAACCTCGTTTGCGTGAACGTGGCGGGCATTGCCACCTTCCTGCTGCAAGGGCTTCCACCCAAGAACTGGCGCATGACGGGTGGCATCCTTGCCATGTGGCTGTTCATCCTGTTCCTGCTCGCATCGCTGATGGCGGGTCGCCTGCTCTTCGGCCTCGGCAGTTTCGAGCTGATCGCAAGAACGCTGATCGACAAGGTCTGAGCACGACTCGCAAAGCAAATGATCGGGTCTTTGCATAGATCAGCCAGACAAAATCTAATAAATACAAGATGAATTGGAAATATTCCTTGCCCGAATACAAATATGCTATGCAGTATCGAGTTGACGCCATGCAGGGGAAAGGGACGTGGCGGCTATCTGCAGAATATCATATCGCATGCTTGCTTGGTGCCAATTTGTGCGCAGGTAGTTGTGCTCGACCCTGTGTTTGCAAAACAGGGGTAAGTATTATGAAAACCATTGTAGCTCTTGCAGCAGCCGGCGCACTTCTCGCGGGCAGCAGTGCCTATGCCCAAACTGAGCCGCTTACATTCACCATCACGGGAAGCTGGAGCGAAGTTGCCTTTACGGGGGGCTTGGGACCAGAAGGCATGGCCGCCCGCGCCGGCAATGTCGATGGCACCTTCCAGGCTGTCCTGAGCAATGGAGATGTCGTCAATGGCACGGCTCATTGCGTGGGAATGAACCAGCATCCGTCACAGATTTTCGCGCTGATCATTTCCTGCGACACGACCTCCGCCACGGGAGACAACACCGTCGCCTGGCTCCTGGGCTGCAATCCGGCGACTGATATTGCCGAAGGAAGCTACGCCTGTGTCGGCGGGTTCCAAGGCAAGGCTGGGCTTTCAGAGGGAACCAGGGGGAGCATGACCATGTTCTTCGATGGTCAGGGAGGGTCACGTGGCGTCGGCCAATGGCTTAACTGACACACCGACATGCTGATAAAGGGAGCCCCTGCCCGGGCATGCCGTCGATCATCGACGCCATGTCCGGACAGGGGGGCGATCAGGCGGCAATGCGCCTGGTCTCGCCGGAGGGATCTTTAGTGTCCATGCCGGGCGCCGCCTTCTTTGACGGCTTGACGCATTCCAGCGTGCCTTCAACGATTTCGCCCGCCGGCACGCCTTCCGAGTAAAGGAAGCCCTGAATTTCGGTGCAACCGGCAGCACGAAGGAACTTTTCCTGTTGCTCTTCCTCGACACCTTCGGCGGTGATCGAAAGACCCATGGCATGGGCAAGGGTGACGACCGCCGTGACGATAGCGTCCGCGTCCTCGGAATGGCCCAGGCTCTGTACGAAGCTCTTGTCGATCTTGATCTTGTCGACTTCGAACTTGCGCAGATAGCTGAGGCTTGAATAACCGGTTCCGAAGTCATCCAGCGCGATGCGGAAACCGCATTCGCGCATGGACCGCACAGCCCCGCGGACTTTTTCACTGTCATCAAGCAGCACACCTTCGGTGACTTCGAGCTCGATCTGGCTTTCCTCTACGCCCATTCGACGAACATCGGCGGACAGGCGCTCGGCATAACCCTCTTCCAGGAACTGGGCCGGGGACAGGTTTACCGCAATCGACAGGTCGGGCCGCTGCCGGGCGAGGCGGCAGGCATCCTGGACAACCCAGTCTCCAAGCGCGGAGATGAGTCCGGCCTCCTCGGCAATGGGAATGAATATCTGCGGCATGACAAGACCATGGATCGGATGGTTCCAGCGCAGCAGCGCCTCGCACGCTACCATCTTGTTGGTCTTCGTGCAGATCTGCGGCTGGTATACTACTTCGAATTCTTCGAAGGTCATGCTCGCCCGGCGCAGGTCGGCTTCGATCATGGCCCGCAACTGGACTGATTCGTCCATCGCGTCGGTAAAGAAGCTATGGCAATCGCGCCCGGCATCCTTGGCCTGGTAAAGAGCAATATCGGCCTTGCGCATCAGTTCCGTACGGTCGGTCCCGCATTCCGGTGCCATGGCAACGCCTATGCTGACACCAACGTGTACCGGGTTGCCGAACAGGTCGAACGGTTGGCGCAATGCCTCCTTGATGGCATCGAGCGTCTCGTCCGGACCGTTTGCAAGATCATCCGGATGCAAGATCACCGCGAACTCGTCTCCACCGAGCCTTGAGACGGTCGAAGGGGCTTTGATGATTTCAGTCAGGCGGTTGGCCACTTCCCTGATCAGGGCATCGCCGGCCAAGTGACCAAATCGGTCATTGATGTTCTTGAAACGATCGAGGTCGAGCAGGAGGATGCCGACCGGCCTATCCTTCTTGGCAAGTACAAGCGCCTTGTCAGCCTCATTGGTGAACAATCCCCTGTTGGGCAGACCGGTCAGCACATCATGATAGGCAAGGTGATGGGCTTGCGCCTCCTTGGCCTTCAATTCCGTGTGTGCCTGGTGCAGATCATCGATCTGCTCATGCTCGACCTTCATCATACGCCGCAGCTTGAGAGACATGGCAAGCAGCAGTGCGGCGACGATCAGCATTCCGGCTATCGCCATGGGCAGGAGTTCATCCATAAGATAGGAACCCGGCATCATCGGCTTGTGTATGAAATAGCCGAGCGTCTCCATCTCCATATTGACGAGTGGCATGGCCGCTTCGCCCTCTGCCACGTTGTCGCTATCCGACAGGCGGGGCTCTAACAGCATGTTCTGCGCAGCCGCCACGCCAAGGAAGGCCGCATCCATATATCGTACGGCGACCAGCAGGGGCGGACGGATGCCAAGCTCTTCAACCGGCGCAGCCGGTCGCATGCGGAAAACGCTGACCAAAGCCAGCTCACCGCGAATACGGGCAACTTCGGTGGCATGAATCGCGGTCGAACTGGTTGTGATGGCGGTAAAGGGTGAAACGGGCTGTCCGGGCAAACGGTCACTGAAACCGTTGGGTCGGACCGTGCGTCCGCGCACAAGGTCCGCATAATGCATGATCTTCGGCGCGACATCTGCAAAGCTATCCGGCGCGGCCAGTTCGCCTCTTACGAGGGCATATACGGGATCATCTTTCTCGTTGAGAACATAGACCTCATGCGCGCGATAGAGATAGGCGAGCTTGCGACCAATATTGCGGTCGATCCAGTCGACGTCTGGATTGGGGCCGGTCGCCTTCTCTTCGCAGACATCGCAAATTCCGACCGTCTCTTGTGCCAAAGCCAGACTATCGAGACCCCTGCCAATCGCCCGATACGGTTCCCAAATCTGCGCATCGAGCGACATCTGGTCGACCGCCTCCGATGCTCGATAGAGACCGACAGCGGTCAGAATCCCCGCGACGGCAAGGATCACCATGCCGGGTAGTAGGACGGAACGGCGGAACCGCCATTCAAAGTTTGCCAGATTGTGCGCGACCATTTTTGTTCTCAATCCCCCCCCAGAGATCGAACAATAATTACGCTATCGCGGGCGGAATTGCGTTAATCTGGGAGCGCTACCAAGGCGGGTATTCATCCCATTGATTTCAGGTCTCTTTCTTCACGATATAGTGCAGAACAGAACGGGCTTGTTGGCGAGCTCGTTAACTAATGCACAGGTGAAATGCCCGCACATATGATGAATCTTTGATTAAGGATCGAGTCGCTGGCCGGTGCCGCACAATTGCGGCGCCGGGTTGAGGCTCCGCAAGCCCGGAATCCGCCTTAACGAAGCAGGAATACGCCAGCTATACGGGCCCCGCCGCCAACGGCGAGGCCCATCGCAAAATCAGTCTTCCTTGCCCGCCACGCCGTAATTGATCTGGGCGTTGCGGGTCTGCTGGAATTCGGGGACGGTCATGCCCTTCATCGCGGCATAGATATCGATATTGCCGATACCGGTCACCGCGCCGAGCTTCTCCAGCATAAAGAAGATCACGCCGTAATGGATCATGCCGATCCAGTCGCGCTCACGCACCAGACGCTTTTCCTCATCGGTAAGACCGGCCTGTTCCATCGCCGCCTCCTCGTCCTCGCGGAATAGCTTGCGGACCTTGGGATCGGTCAGCGAATGTAGGAAGTGGTTGAGGCGGAAGCCCTTGACCGCACGTTCGATGGTGAAGGGATAGGTGCCCTCCATCTCTTCGGCGCCGACATAGTCGTGATCGGCACGCGCGCGAGTCACTTCGGGTTCTTCCACCGGAGCATCCACCGTACGCTCTTCCATGATCATGGTGGCGATGGGGCACATGGAAGGCAGGAAATAGGTCTTGTGGATGCATTCGACGTCTGCCGAGAGCGCACCGCGCATCATAAGCCACATGACCACCTCGGCGCCTTCCCAGCCACCCTTCTTGGCCAGTTCGGCCACGGTCATGTCGAGCAGCCCTTCGGGGTCCTTCTCCAGCCGCTCCATGAACTCGTGGTCCCATTCCGGATCGTTGAAGCCGCAGCCTTCGCCATGGACCTGGTGCGACAGACCACCGGTTCCGGCGATCGCTACCTTGATATCCTCGGGATAGGAGAGGATTGCCTGGCGCAGGCTCTTGCCGAAATTGTAGAAACGGCGCGCGCTGGGCAGCGGCACGGTCAGCACACCGCACACCACCGGCAGCAGCTTCAGCGCCCAGCCATCGTCATCGTAATCAACCATGACGGAGAGCGGCGAGAAGGCACCGTGGTCGAGCCCCTTGCCCTGGAAATAGGACAGGTCGAATTCATTCGCGACCATCACGCGCGCGACGTGCTCGGCGAACTTGGGGTCGCCCTTGATCGCCGGAATATCGCGTGGACCACCACCCTCGTCAGCCGCCTTGAACTCCTCGCCGACGCCCAGCGCGAAATGGCTGTAATGGTCGAAGAAGGAGGTCATGTGATCGTTGTAGATATAGATCAGTACGTCCGGCTTCTTGTCGCGGAACCACTGCTGCACCGGCTCATAACCTTCGAAGATCGGCTTCCAGACGGGGTCGTCCTGCTTGCCGCCATCCTTGGCGAAGGCGATGGTGGGGGTATGCGACGTGGCGACGCCGCCAACGATGGTAGCCATGGGTGTGATCCCTTTCCTCTCATGCGCGCGGACGAGTGACACCGGCGCGAAATTTCGATCCGTTGGCCCCCTATTGCCATGACCACACAGGGCGCGACAAGGCGATTCTTACAGATGTGCGAAATTTTCGCGGTTGTGAATGAGTAATATGGAGGCAGCCGTGCTTCCCTCAGTAGTCAAGTCCGGTCAGCATGCCTGAAAATTCTGGATCATATTCTAAGGCTATGCGGCGGAAAAGCGCAGCAGTCTGGTGCAGCTGCGTCTTGCCAGCGCAGCTGTGCTGCCTTGCGCTGAATTTCTGCCCGTCGATCGCCATTGCTACTTCGAAGCTTGCACCATCAGTGCAGATCACGTCGGTCGAGCCATAATAGTACAGCTCTCCCAATCGCTGCAGATGGGCAATCGTCAGGCGATCGATGATCACTTGCGCATCATCATTGGAAATCGGGAATTCGCGCCTTCTCGTTTCAACCGCAGATTCAGGCTCCCAGCGATAACCTGCAACCCGCATGAACCAGTCGCCATCCATCTGAAACAGCATCACCTGCTGCGATGCCGGACGCGGGGAGAGGCTGGCCCTCATGGTCGCCGAATAGGCAGGACCACCTTCAAGCCATTCGCTGCAAACATCCGACAAATGACCGTCATCTGACGAAAACTGACCGGAACAAGCGACACCTGCAGGACTACCTGCCGTCATGAACACACTCAACACAGTTACGTGGATCAAGCTCAACATCTCATCCCTCGATGCAATCTTGCATAACTATTATCGCCGTATTCAAGAACTGGAGGAGCGATGCAGTCAAGCATACAACCGCTTGAACAGGATGAAAAAACGGGCGGAGCGCCCGATGACACCCCGCCCGTCCTGTCGCGTCTTGTGTAACTGCTGGAGCGCTTAGCTCAGGTGCTTGGACACCGCAGCGGTCATCTTGAACATGGAGATCTGCGCATTGCCGATCACCGCGCCGAGCTTGCCGTCAGGGTTGATCTGGCGCTTGTCCGTGCTGTCCTGCAGACCGTTGGCCTTGATGTATTCCCACACCTTGGAGGTGACCTGGGCACGGGTCATCGGGCCCTTGCCGACAACGTTCTCCAGCGCAGGCGTCAGGTTGACGGGCTTGTTCAGCGCGTTGTTCTTTGCAGCCATTGTATTTTCCTTCCCTTCAAAAATTGCCGGAACGGGTCTCTCTCAATCCTCGTCCTCGGCGTCCCAATCATAGTCGCCGCCCTCTTCCCGGGCATAAGTCCCGGTCAGCAGCGATACGGCTGTCACATGGCCTTTCATGGCCTCCACCAGCTCCTCGCGGCTTGCCCCTGGCATCAAAGTCAGAGGCAAGTCGAGCGCGAAGAGCTGGAATACGTAATCATGCGGGTCCGCGCCGGTGGGCGGATCGGGCAGCAGCCATTCGGAATTGCCGAAGCTGTTCTTGCCCACGCGCAGCGGGATTTCGCCTTCAAGGATCTGCCCCTTCTGGCCGGGCATGCCCCAGACCAGCCAGTGGCAGAAGGGCTTGTCGCCCGGAGCATCGGGGTCTTCCACTACCAGCACCACTTCCTGTGCACCGGGCGGGGGCGCGGTCCATTCGAGCGGCGGAGCGACTGCATCTTCCTCGTCAGCCGTGAAGCAGGGATCCAATTCCCCGCCATCGGCAAAGGCCGCCGATGTCAGCTTGAAACCGCCGCGTTCGAACATCCGCTCATCCGCCAGTTGCGCCGCCACCAGTCCGCCATGTCCGGAACCGGGATTGTGCAAGGCCTTGCCCAACCAGTCGGGCACAGAATGAGACATGTTTCCTCCAGCATGCGCAGATATGCGCGCAGGTTGCGATTCAGGCGATTTTCCCCTTGTCAGGGGGCGATGTGCCGCCCCCGGCGCGGCTTGGCAAGGGGCGCAACCCATTCAACTGTCGAATGATTGTGCATGACTGGCATTTTTTCAGGCTTTCTGCACAGGCGATCGCTTGCCAGCAGGTAAGTGGCGGGATACCGTCGCATGCGTAACTTTTCTGTGCGAACAATTGGATAGGCCCCGTCATGAAGACTTCCCGCATCGCCCTGACGCTTGCTTGCGCGGCGATGGTCGCTTCCTGCGGTGGCGGGGGCACTTCAGGCAATGCGATAGGCAATACGCCTACGCCTACGCCCAGTTCCACGCCCACGCCATCGCCCACCAGCGGGCAATGTTCGCTGGAGTCGCGGCAGGACTGGGTGCTGGATCAGCTCGACGAATGGTACCTGTTCCCGACCCTGCTCGATATCTCCGTCAACAAGGCCGATCACAGCACGGTGCAAAGCTATATCGATGCACTGGTTGCACCAGCGCGCGCGCAGTCACGCGATCGCTTTTTCACCTACATCACCTCGATCGAGGAAGAGGAAGCCTTCTTCAACCAGGGCGCCAGCGCTGGCTTCGGGGTCCGCCTCGGCTATGATTCAGGCGCCCGCCGCGCCTTTGTGATCGAAGCGTTCGAGGGTGCCCCGGCGCTGGGCCAGAATATCGATCGCGGTGCCGAGCTGCTGGAGATCGGCACGAGCGAAGCCACGCTGCAGACGGTCAATTCGCTTATGGCAGTCGATGGTCCCTTTGGCGTGATCGATGCGTTGGGGCCGGACACTGCGGGCACCACTCGCGTAATCCGCCTGCGCGATGCCAGCGGAGTGGAGCGTACCGTCACGCTCACCAAGGAAGAATACGATCTCGATCCGGTCTCTGATCGCTACGGCTTCACCATCATCAATGATGGCGGCAAGCAGGTGGGCTATATCAACCTGCGCACATTTATCAGTACGGCGGAGCCCGACCTTATCGCCGGTTACCAGTCGCTGCTCAGTGCCGGTGTGACAGAACTGGTGATTGACCTTCGATATAATGGCGGCGGCCTCATCTGGGTGGCCGAGCTAATGGGCGATTTGATGGGCCGCGGGCGTGCCGGCCAGGTGTTCGACAGGATCACCTTCCGCGATTCCAAATCTAGCAATAATTCGACCTATTTTTTCGATCCCCGCCCGGAATCGATCCAGCCGACCAAGATTGCCTTCATCACCACGCGTGGAACGGCCTCGGCGAGCGAGATGGTGATCAACTCCATGCAGCCCTATCTGCCCGATACCGATATCGCGCTGATCGGCACAAATACCTATGGCAAGCCTGTGGGCCAGATCGCGCAGGACCAGGCATCTTGCGACGATCGGCTGCGGATCGTGGCGTTGCGCACCGAGAATGCAGACGGCAATGCCGACTATTATACGGGCCTTGCCAGCACCGTTCCCAACAGGTGTTCCGCCTTTGACGATATATCCGCCCAGTTCGGCGATCCGTCCGAGAATATGCTGTCGGTCGCGCTCGACTTCCTGCGCGGTGGCGCTGCCGCTTGCACACCCTTCAGCGCGACCACGCAAGGCGTAGGCCGCGAATTCCTGCAGCGAGAGAATCCCAACACTGCACAACGCAACGTGCCCGGAATCTTTTAGGCGCGGGCGAAGGACAAGGGATCGTGCCCAACCTCGTCCTGACCGGCTTCGGCGCCTTCCCCGGCGTGCCCGACAATCCGACGCAGCGCCTGGTCGAGCATTTCCGCCAGCAGCCCGCCTTGCTACCGCAAGACACCGCGTTGCACTTGCTCGACGTCGATTACCGCTCCGTCGGCGCGCAGCTCGATGCGCTGCTGCACGAGCCCCCGCGCGCTTTGATCCTCACCGGCTATTCCAATCTCGCTACCGCGATCACACTGGAAACGAGAGCGCATGGGATCTGCGCGCCCGACAAGCCCGATGCTACGGGTCATATCCCGCCAAGCTCCGCCGAACAGCCACCTACCCTCCACACGCGGATCGAACTCGATGCACTGCGTTGCGTCTTGGAGGCGGAGGATTTGCCCGCCGCGATCTCGCACGATGCAGGCCAGTATCTATGCAACTTCTCCTATCGCCATGCGCTGCAGCGGGTGGAAGAGCTCGAGCATGACACCAAGGTGCTTTTCGTCCACCTCCCCGCGCTCAGCGACACGCCGCTCGCCGCCAATGCAGCCGCCCACTTGCCGCTGGACAGCATGGCCCGCGCCCTGTCCCGCATCGCACGGGAACTAACGGACTAGCCTCCTCCGCCTTCATCAGCCTGTACATCGCTCCAGCCGCAGCCCAGCAGTTGTGTATCGCCCCATTGTACGGTCACGGTGAAGGGATAGCGCCTCTCGCTCATTCCGTCCGAACAGGTAGCGGGCGTGACGGTGAGGTCCATCGTCTGGCCTTGCAGATTCCCGCTGAATGACAAGCCACCTCGACCGGCAAAGCGGGTCACGGCGACACGTTCGCCGTCGATATTTTCAGGCGTTGTCCAGACCATGGTGTTGCCCGAAATCTCGCCGCTCCAGAATGGTTCGGTGCCGGTCAGACGGATCACCTCATCCTCTGCGATCCCGCCAAAGGGCTGCTCATCCTGCGCATTACCGGGCAGCTGCGCATCAGGCTCGCCTGAGCAGGCAGCGAGCGCAAGAGATGCAGCGAGTGGAAAGGCGATGGCGATGTTTCTGGTCATGACAATCCCTGAACTTCATGCGCCACTACCACGACATGCCCGCGCATCAAGACTTGCCCCCGCCCGCGCCAGGTGCGAGATGCGCGGCGACAGAAGAGATGGGCGGTGCAACGCAATTGGTCTGGCGCATCGCATTTTTCAATTGCAAACAAGGAACCGGTATCGTGGCGGGTGACGACGACGAGTACGTATATGACGAGGAGAGCGGCGAATGGATGCCGGCCTCCGAACTTGCCGCCAGACAGGCCGCGGCAAACCGGGTGGAGGTTCGCGATGCAGTGGGCAACCTCCTGGCGGACGGCGACCAGGTGACCTTGATCAAGGATCTTGAGGTTAAAGGCGCAGGCAAGACGCTGAAACAGGGTACGCTGATCAAGAGCATCCGCCTGACGGATGACGCGCAGGAAATCGACTGCAAATATCCGGGAATCAAGGGCCTGGTGCTGCGCGCCGAGTTTGTGAAGAAGCGCTGAGCACAAGCACGCACTCTGCCTAACTGGCGTCACCCTCCCCCGCATCATCCTCTTCCACCAGCTTGCCGAGCATCCGTACATCGCAGCGTTCAACGCCACGCGAGCCGATGTCGGAGGGAACCAGCAAGGTCTCCCTGTCTCCCGTACATATGCTGGAACGCGTACGCAGGTCGAAGGCGATTTGGTGGGCAAAGTCGAGTTCGATGCATGGTCCGATCACCTCGAACAACCAATCGTTTCTCGGACCGGTGGAAACTGTCAGTCGCTCCTCCCCATTGGGGCCATCGGGAGCATCGGCATAGCCATTGATCGTATTGCTGAAGAAGCACTGGCGGCCGGTATCGAAACTAGCAGAGGTTTGCGGCTGGTCCTCCACCTGCGCACAAGCGGCAAGCAATATGGCGGGGCAGGCAAGTGTGGCGAGATTTCGTGTGTTCATGGTCGGTCTCCTCTTGTGAGAAGCAATGGGCGATCCTTCGACGAACCTTGGCAGACACCAACTGACTGCAGGATGAAGCGCGAGCTGCCATCGCACTGCCTTGTGCCAGCACCATCCCATACCAAAGATTTGGCGCGACTCGGAACGCAGGCGCATAAGGGCAAGGTCGGGATGCAATGGACCGGTCACGCCCCAGGGCGTTCGGTCCTCGAGCCCGCCGGACAGCGGGTAACGCCAGGCATGGCGGTAGATCGCACCTTCTCCTTCGGGGTTGGTGCGATCCTCGTTTCAGGCCTCCCCGCTTTACACATTTAACACTGTCCAAAGACAAAAACTCACGACGCACCAAACAGGCTTGGAAATGCGGCAGCGCATAGCGGTTTGCGACAGGATCGATGGTGTTCATGCACGTGCCCAAAACACGAATTGAAGCCTGTAGGACAGGCTTTCCAATGGCTTGCACTATCGATAGTCTCTGCCTTGATGATGGGAGGGAAGCCATGAGCAAGCACACGATTTCGGGCCACTGCCTGTGCGGCGCGGTGACGGTGGAAGCAACGCCGAGCAAGCCGCATGTCGAGGCCTGCCATTGCGACATGTGCCGCCGCTGGGGCGGGATCGCCTTTCTCGGCCTGCAATGCGGGCCCAATGTGAGCTTCACCGGAGAAGAACACATCGTGCGCTACAAAAGCTCCGACTGGGCAGAGCGCGGCTTCTGCGGCAAATGCGGCAGCAACCTCTTCTACCACTTCGTCCCCGCCGGGAATTACGGCCTTCTCGCCGGATTGTTCGACGATATGGGCGATGTCACTTTCTCCGAAGAGATCTTCGTGGACGAAAAGCCCGATTACTATTCCTTTGCCGGAGACCGTCCGCGCAAGACCGGTGAACAAGTCATTGCCGAAGCGAAGGAAGCGGGATTTGAGTTCTAGGATCGGGGCCGGGCCGACCCGCGGCACAGCACCTATGTGAAAAGGCAGCACCATGAAATCACAAGCACGCAGGATTGTGACCGGGCACGATGTAACGGGAAAGTCCGTCATCTTTAGCGACGGTCTTCCGCCGCAAGACCATGCCATGACCAAGCAAGAGATTGGCGCCGACTTCATCGAGATTTGGAATTGCCCGGATGAGGTCCCAAGCCTTGCCAGCGCACCAGACAGCGAGCCAAGCCTGAGGCCCTTCACCATCATGCCGCCCACCGGGCACCTCATACGCCAGATCGTGCTCTACCCCGCCAGCGAGGGCGGAGAAAAGACGGTGATGCACCGCACCAAGACGCTCGATTATGTGGTGGTAATCGAAGGCGAGGTCGTGCTGCACATGACCGACAGAAGCGTCACGCTCGGCCCCGGATCGGTGGTGGTGCAGAACGGCACAGACCACGCCTGGGAGAACCAATCGGATGCGCCGACGCGCATGGTCTTCTTCCATATCAATGCGGAATTTTCGGATGAACTGCGCGCAAAATTGCCCGATGATCTCCCGCTGATGACCTAGGCCTGGCCGCTATCGACGGCCTAGCCGAAAAGTTCCGCACTTTGCATTCCTGAACACCGGGTGCCGTTCGCGTTCGGACGACATTCACCCATGCACTGACAGCTTGCCATACTTCCAACCAGACGGGGAGAAGCTGGTCATGAAACGCGCAACACGAATCAATCGCCGTTCCTTCATCGCACGTGTCGTGGGAACCGCAGCCGCTGGCACCGGCCTTGCAGGATGCGCGACTTTGGGTGGTTACACCGACGCCGACAGCGGTGCCTATGCCGATGCAGCCGGGTACGGGCGGGCAACAAACTATTACAATACTGGCCTGACCGACAGGGACAGTGGCGCCTATGCCGATGCGGCGGGCAATGGACAGGGTGGCTATTATAACTCAGGCCTTACCGACAGCGACAGCGGCGGCTACGCCGATCCCGCCGGCAACGGCCAGGGCGGCACATACAATTCGGGCATCACCGACAGCGACAGCGGCTCCTATGCCGATCCGGCCAATAATGGGCGCGGCAGAGGTGGAGGAGGCATCACGGATAGCGACGCCGGCAAATATTCCGACCAGGCCGGATATGGACGCGGGCGATAAGCCTGGCTCGAACTATTCCATCACTTTTTCTGGGCGAGGGTCATGCTTGTGCCTGGATTCCTTGCCGAAATGCCGGTCGAGCCGCTGGGCGAGCGTCATCGCCGCCTTGCGCGCGGCATCGTCGACGGTGGACCCATGTTCGGTAACCCCAATGGGCCTGCCGCCGCGCGGGCGCGCCTCGAGCGTGCAGGCCTTGTCGTCATGCCCATGCGTGTGGCGATGCTCATCATGCACATGCACTTCCAGCCGCGTGAGCCTGTCCTCAAACCGCGCCAGCTTCTCCCGCACTTTCGCCTCGATACGCTCGGCAACATTCTCCGTGCCCATGACCGTACTGTCGGAATAGAACTGGACCTGCATAGGGTGCTCCTCTCGGTTGTGACTGCCAACATTACCGAGATGGGAAGGATTTGCGGGGATGGAAGGGGAGCGACTTGATGAATTTGTCAGATCAGCCCTGCCTTCCAATCTCGCTTAGTCGCCCCGTCAACTCTCAGGCAAGTCCTGGCACATGCGATCGAAATCGCCCTGACGCATCTCAAGCGTCTCGCCCACGACTTCCTGTTGCGCCTGCACCGCTTCGAGCTGGTCGCGGCGGTTGAGCCTGTCGGCATAATTTTCAAGATCGCCGAGCAATTTGTCGGCATGTTCCAGATGGGCGATATCTTCCTCAAGCAGTCCACACCCGCTCACTAGGTCGGTCGCCTGGGCGAGCTCGGCCTCGGTCTCTTCAATGTCCTCTGTCGTCCGGTTGAGCTGTTCCAATGTCGCGTCGAACATCGGCTCGAACAATCTGCGCTCCTCTGCCGTCTGGGCTGTCGCGATGGAGCCCGTCGCCAGTAAAGCCAGCGGAACACTTACGATCAAGGCGCGGTTGTGGCGCATCTATTCTCTCCCCCAATTGCAATATTGCGCGACCTATATTGTCGCACATGCGGGCTGAGGGCAAGTTTCTCTCAGGAAAGGAGAAAAAGGAGCACGATCCGTTGCATCTACCGTGGGGGCGCACTCTACAGCCAGATAGAGAGTGCCGTCGATCGGACAAATGGTGGGCGAGGCGGAAAAGCTGGTGCCTGCCAGCAAATAGCGGGGCAGGCGTCTTAAGCAGCCTTTGGGGCAGGCGAGCCGCGCAGCAAGCCTGCGGTACTTAAATCTTCGTCGAGTTCGGGCCAATGTATGCCAAGTCCTCCGGCACAAGTTTCCCAATTGGCACGCTGCTCGGACGTGCCCTCGGCAAGGCGCGGATACCAGGCAAGCGGAACGGAAATGGTCCGACCGTCCATCAGGTCGACGACAAGGCTGTCTTCCGTGCAGCGGACGTCGCTCACGCGTTCGTCAGTTACGCGTTCCGAAATAGTCATTCCATGCCTCCAGCAAAGTGCTGCGGTTGTCCGTAATAATACCTAGTATGACATTGATCTCCTTCGCGCGAAAGCCACGACTGCGCGCAAGTTCGAGCGGCTCCAGCCAAGCCTTGAGCGTCGCATCGTCCCGGTCGACATGGATGTGGGGCGATTCGTCACCCTCATTGCTGAAGAAGTAAAACCGATATGGACCAATCCTCAATATCGTTGGCATGCGAGAATACCTCCCGCGGTGAAGGCAAAAACGTCGCATGAATGATGAACTTCGTCATCCACATTTAGGTCCAGATACGAATGATCGGCAAGTTGAGTTGGGTCCGAAATCGAGTTTCGTGGTTCGAATGGTTGCCAAGGAATTCAATGGCTCTTCCATGACACTGGCACGTGGCCATAATGCGTGAATAATTCGAGAATCCTGGTGGGCGAAACGCCTTCATTCTGAGCGATTGCAAGCGGATGGGTATCGTCCATCACGAATAGTTTGGGCCGTTGCCTGCCGATCTGCGGTTGGACATGGACAGCCAGCGCGTCTGCGACGGCTTCGTCGTTGAACCCGGTCAAGCGGTTCATCAGCCAGCCTGACCACGGGCCCATGTCGGCAAATTCGCCACTGTCGAAGCCATCGACGTATTTGTCGAAATTTGGGCGCGACAGTGTCGACCAGCAACCGAAAGCGAACGCGTCCTTCAGGCCGATGACGGGGATCGGCAAGATGGCTCGAACCATGTAATGCTGCCCATCAAGCAAACAGAAATCCTCGGACAGAAAATCACCCTGCAATCGCAGGGCGGAGTTCGGCTCATATTCCTGCACTCCGCGCCATGGATCGGGTGCGAATGCGGCAAGGTCGAATGGCCATCCGTGCTCCTCGTCACAATTCGCGCATTTCCATCTGCCGGAAAGCAGTTGCTGCTCGGCAGTGGGTTGCTGCCTCCTGCCGAAACCAAACAGCGCTCAATCCTCCGCCTTCACATACAAATCCCCACCGTCGCGATACTTCTCGGCCATCTCCTCCATGCCCTTCTCCGCCGCGTCCTCATCGCCAGCAGCGATAAAGGCATCGCTCGGCTGGTTCTGCTTGGCGGCAAATTCGCGGACCTCCTGGCTGATCTTCATGCTGCAGAACTTGGGCCCGCACATGGAGCAGAAATGCGCGGTCTTGGCGCCTTCTGCAGGGAGGGTCTGGTCGTGATATTGCTCGGCCGTATCGGGATCGAGGCTGAGGTTGAACTGGTCGCGCCAGCGGAATTCGAAGCGGGCGCGGCTTAGTGCGTCATCGCGGACCTTCGCTGCCGGGTGGCCCTTGGCAAGGTCCGCCGCATGGGCGGCCAGCTTATAGGTCACCACGCCCACTTTCACATCGTCGCGGTCGGGCAGGCCGAGGTGTTCCTTGGGGGTGACGTAGCAGAGCATCGCCGTGCCGTACCAGCCGATCTGTGCCGCGCCGATGCCGCTGGTGATATGGTCGTATCCCGGCGCGATATCGGTGACGAGCGGGCCAAGCGTGTAGAAGGGCGCCTCGCCGCACGCCTCCAGCTGCTTGTCCATGTTCTCCTTGATCTTGTGCATCGGCACGTGGCCGGGGCCCTCGATCATCACCTGCACGTCCTGTGCCCAGGCCTTCTTCGTCAGCTCGCCCAGCGTATAGAGCTCGGCAAATTGCGCCTCGTCATTGGCATCGGCGATGGAGCCGGGGCGCAGGCCGTCGCCCAGCGAATAGGCGATGTCATAGGCTTTGCAGATCTCGGTGATCTCGTCGAAATGCTCGTAGAGGAAGCTCTCCTTGTGATGCGCGAGGCACCATTTCGCCATGATCGATCCGCCGCGGCTGACGATGCCCGTCACGCGGCTTGCGGCCAGCGGGACATAGGCAAGGCGCACGCCGGCATGGATGGTGAAATAGTCGACGCCCTGTTCGGCCTGCTCGATCAGCGTGTCGCGGAACACTTCCCAGGTCAGGTCCTCGGCAATGCCGCCGACCTTTTCCAGCGCCTGGTAGATCGGCACCGTGCCGATGGGGACAGGGCTGTTACGGATGATCCATTCGCGCGTATCGTGGATG
>CAJXLD010000019.1 GCA_913055595.1 uncultured Altererythrobacter sp. | reverse complement strand
GTGGCAATTCAGGTACCAGCGAAATCGGCGATGCGGTATTGGCGCGCCTCTGATTGAATCCTCCCCGGAGCGGGGAGGAACATTCGCATAAACCTTATGGTTAACATTGCGCCCTAGTGCGCTAGGTCATGGACATGACCGGTTCCGATATCCACGCCGCTACTTCGGTTGCATCTGTCGCCGCGCCATTGGAACTGGCCGTGGTGCTTCCCACGCTCAATGAAAAGGCCAATATCGCGCCCATGGTCGCGCGGCTCGAGGAAGCGCTTGGCCCTACCGGCTGGGAAGCGGTCTTTGTCGACGACAATTCGCATGATGGCACGGCGGAAGAAGCACGCCGCATCGGACAGACTGATCCGCGTATCCGCGTGATTCAGCGCATCGGTCGCCGCGGTCTTGCCAGCGCCGCAATCGAAGGCATGTGCGCCACCGCAGCGCCATTCGTGGCGGTGATGGACGCAGACCATCAGCACGATCCTGCCTTGCTCAAGGACATGCTCACTGCGGTGAAATCGGGCGATGCGGACCTCGCCTATGCCAGCCGCTTTGCCGAAGGGGCGAGCGCGGACGGACTTTCCAGCATCCGCCGCGAAAAAGGCTCACGCCTTGCCAATGCGCTGGCCCGCAAGCTCACCGGCACCGAACTTTCCGACGCCATGAGCGGTTTCTTCCTGCTGCGCACCGAGCAGCTGCGCAAACAAGCACATGAGCTTTCGGGCATCGGCTTCAAAATCATGCTCGATATCCTTGCTACTGCGCGGCCGCAGCTGACCGTAAAGGAATTCCCCCTGAAATTCGCCGAACGCCGCGAAGGCGAAAGCAAGCTAGACCATGGCGTGGTGCTCGATTTCCTTGCGGGCCTCTACGAACGCTATCTCGGCCAGATTATTCCCACTCGCTTCGCCCTGTTCGGCACGGTCGGCGCTTTGGGCGTAGGCGTGCATATGGCCGTACTCTCGCTGGTTTATCTCGCGTTGGGCAGTGGGTTTGCGCTGGGGCAGGCGGTGGCAACCGTTGTGGCGATGACGTTCAATTTCTGGCTCAACAACCTGCTCACCTATCGCGACCAGAAGCTGACTGGTTCCAAGGCACTGTTCTGGGGCTGGCTGAGCTTCTGTGCCACCTGCGCTGTGGGCGCCTTTGCCAATGTAGCAGCGGCGGCAATGCTGGAAGCGAACGGCTTCCACTGGGCGATTTCGGCCATCGCTGGCATCGCGCTCGCATCGGTGTGGAACTATGCGCTTTCGAGCAAGTTCGTGTGGGGGCGGTTTAGGTAGGCCAGATTACGTCCGATCACCGGTCATATTGTCTGCCGCCTTTCATCGTGAAAACACAGTATTCACTTTTAGGCTGTAAAGCATCGCTGTGACTCAAACGGAGAATTGGTGTGAAGAGCTTCGGCCGGAAGGCGACTGCACAGCGTCTTACTGAATACGAGCGGCGCAGAGCCGGGCGGACAAATGTGTCCGTGTCCGGATCGCTGGATACGCCGGCGACAAGCCGTTCGGTGGTGCTGGTCGACGTCTCGCCCACGGGTGCGAATGTGCGCGGGACAGACTTGCCCAAAGTCGGGAACTTTGTGAAGCTGGATGTCGCGACTTCAACCGTCTTCGGCACTGTGATCTGGTGCAAGAACGGGAATTGCGGGCTACAATTCGACGAACTTCTGACGAAGGACGAGGTCGCACTATTCAACCAAGCGCACAAGGAAGCCCGGGACCTGGAAATGGAATCCTGGTCGGACCAGTCGCAGGCTGCTGTGGCCTGAGGCCACTCCCGAACGATCAACTCCTAACGCCATCTCGAAGTCGCGCTAGCGCCAGCCATCCACCCAGGCGTAGTCAAGGAAGGACTGCTCGCCCGCCAGTTCCGCGGCCGTGAGGATGGGGTGAAACCAGGCGAAGAGGCCCAGTGATCCCGCGACCGCTGCGATTGGCACCAGCCTTCCACCGCGTTGCCACAAATACTCCACGAAAAGCGCCAGCGCGCCCATGCCGAAGCAGTGGGGCAACAGGTAATGGTAATAGAACTGCACCGGCTTGGGCGCGATCACCCATAGGGAAAGGCTGATGAGGTAAAGCACAACTAAGGCGGTGCAATCGCGGCGCCCCTGCCTCACGCCGGCCCATGCGCACCAGGCCAAAGCAAGCAGCATGGCGAGTGATGACAGAGGATTGCCGATCATCAGCACACCGCGCATCGCGCCATCGGCCTGTTCATAGAGATACCAGATCGCGCGCCAGTTGCTGACCCATTCCCACCAATTGCTCTGGTAGGGATGCGCGGTGAGCGTCTGCGTCTGCAAATCGAGCATCTGCACATGCAGCGCGATCAGGCCCGAAGGATTGCCAGAGACATGATCGTAGAAGAGGAAAGGCCAGTAACAGGCGGCATAGGTGGCGAGCGGCAGAGCGCCGAGCCAGATGGCGGCTTCCCACAGACTCATTCCGCGCACAGGAGCGCCACGTTCGGATCGCACCGGTCGGCGGCGGCCTGCGTATAGGCGCGCAGCAAGGAAGGTGAGTCCCGGCAGCATGGCAAGCGGGATGGCATTCCATTTGGCTGCCATGGCTGCGCCCAGCGCCACTCCCGCAATCGCCAGTCGCCAGCGCGCCGTCTCATTCTCGCGCACCGCGCCCGCGCACATCCACAGCGCCAAGAGCATGAAGCCCGCCATGAAAATATCGAGCATGGCGATGCGCGCCTGCACCAGCAGCGGAAAGCCGCTCAGCAGGAACAGCCCCGCTAGCACGCTCGCCATGCGGCTTTGCGAGGCGAACCACATGCCGCGCATATCCGCGAAAATCGACAGCACGCCAAAGACCCAGGCCATGCTCCTCCAGCCGAGCGGATTGTCACCAAAGGTGAGCATTCCGAGCGCAATCAGCTGCTTGCCCAGCGGCGGATGCTCGAGGTTCATGGCGCGTCCCAGCGCGATCAACTCGCGCACGGCGGGCAGGTAATGCACCTCGTCGAAATAGGGCTGGGAAGGGATAGTGAGCCTCACCGCCGCCAGCAGAGCGAACAGGGCGGCAATGGCTGCATGCCAGCGGATCGGATCGGCAGGATGCGGGGGCGGCTGGCTCATGCAAGGAACAGGATTAGGCGGCACCATGATGAGTCGCAACAAGAAGCATGCTTGCCCACGCCCGAGTGCCGCCCTAAACGCGCATAACCATGAAGAAGACAACCGGAATCGATCGTTCGAAGACTGCCAAATGGCGCCCGGCCACCCGCGCGGTGCGCTCGGGCACCTGGCGTTCGGACCATGGCGAGACGAGCGAGGCGCTCTATCTCACCAGCGGCTACACCTATGACGATGCGCAAACCGTGGCGGATCGTTTCGCCGGTGAAGCCAGCGGCATGCAGTATTCGCGTTTCCAGAACCCCACCGTGGCCATGTTGGAAGCGCGCATTGCGGCGATGGAAGGGGCAGAGGCCTGCAAGGCGCAGGCGAGCGGAATGGCGGCGATGACCAGCGCGCTTCTGTGTATGCTCTCTTCGGGCGATCACGTGGTCGCGGGCCGCGCGGCATTCGGCTCCTGTCGCTGGATCCTCAACAATGTGCTCAACCGTTTCGGCATCACGCATACGGTGGTGGACGGGCGTGACAATGCCGCCTGGGAAGCTGCGGTACAGCCCAACACCAAGGCCTTCTTCTTCGAGACGCCGGCCAACCCGACGATGGATATCGTGGACCTGGAATTCGTCTGCGGGCTTGCGAAGGCAAAGGGCATCACCACGGTGGTCGACAACGCCTTTGCCACCGCATCGCTGCAGCGCCCGCTGGAATTCGGCGCCGATGTCGTCGCCTATTCGGCCACCAAGCTCATGGACGGGCAGGGGAGGGTGCTGGCAGGCGCTGTGTGCGGTTCTGACCAGTGGATCAACGAGGTGCTCTCTCCTTTCCAGCGCAATACCGGGCCGGTGTGCTCGCCCTTCAACGCCTGGGTGGTGCTGAAGGGGCTGGAAACGCTCGACCTGCGCGCGCATAAGCAGAGCGAGAATGCACTGCAGGTCGGCAAGTTCGTGGCGGAGCGGGTCGAGAAAATCCTCCATCCCGGCCTGCCGAGCTTCGACCAGCACAATCTCTCCATGAAGCAGATGGACGCCTGCGGCCCGATCTTCAGCTTTGTGGTCGAAGGCGGGCGCAGCAGGGCCTTTGCCGTGCTCGACGCGCTCGAACTGGTCGATATCTCCAACAATATCGGCGATGCCAAGAGCCTCGCCTGCCATCCGGCGAGCACCACGCACAACAACATGGGCCCCGAAGGCCGCGCCGAAATGGGCGTCGAAGAAGGCATGATCCGCATCAATGTGGGCCTCGAAGACCCGCTCGACGTGATCGAGGACCTGGAACGGGCGTTCGATAAGGCCGGGGTTTAGTCACGAGTCCACTTGCCGCGCGGCGGAAAGGCGTTACGCTACCGACTCGTGATGATCTCTGACGCCATGAACTCGCTGTTTCAGCATGTTGCCATTACGGCCGGCGTGACGGTGCGCGTGTCGGTGAACTTCATGCCGGAGCAATCGCGCGTCGAAGCGGGGCGCTGGTTCTGGGTCTATCATATCCGCTTGGAGAACGGCCGCGACGACACCGTACAGCTGCGTTCACGCCACTGGCGCATCACCGATGCGCGCGGCATGGTGAATATTGTCGATGGCGAAGGCGTGGTAGGCGAAACGCCCGTGCTCAAGCCGGGCCAGACGCACGACTACGTTTCCGGTTGCGAGCTGACCACGCCGCGCGGCGCGATGGAGGGGCATTACACCTTCTCGCGCGAAGACGGGACGCTGTTCGAGGTGGCGATCCCCTATTTCCCGCTCGCCGCGCCTTCCGAGGGCGAATAGCTTTTTGCCTCAATTCACCCGCGCCGGGGCCATGATCACGGCATTGGCCAGCAGCATGTCCAGCCCGTCGAGATAGCCGCGCACTGCGGGATCGTGCGTGAAGCCTATGGCCAGCCCGTCTCCAGCGGGCTGGGCCACCATGAAAGGCTTGAACGCCATCTGGCGGCGGTTCTCTTCCCATATATATCCGCTGGCGAGCAGGCTATCGGCATCGGCGAAACGCACTACGTTGGAGCCATCGGCGCGGTTCAGCGGTGCAAATACGAGGTCACCCGCGGCGAATACAACGGGTGCCGCATCGTCATAGCCCGCCGACAGGAAGACGTCGGGATCGATAGCAGTGTTGAGCAATGCACCGGGCAAATGGTCCGGTCGGCGTGCCCGGTCATAAATTGCGTCGCGATATTCGCTCTCGCTGGTGATGGCTTCGCCTGCGATCACGCTCAAGGATTCGTCGTTTTCGCCGGAAGGCTCGCCACCCAAGACGGTCTCGCGCTGGAGTGCAAAAATGGCCTCATCCCCTTCGCCAACGCCTGTCAGTGCTTCACCAATGGCGACAACTACGCCGCCATCGCGTGCGTATGAAGCAACGGTTGATTTGCCGGCGTCTCCCAACGCTTCGCCATACTGCCCATCGGGCACCAGCAGCACATCGTATCGATCAAGGTCGGCCTGAGCGACAGTACCGGTGCGGATCGGAGCGACGGGAACGCCGAGGCGTTGTTCGAGTGTGAAGCGCAAACCGCCGGCGGAAAGCGGATTGACGCCGTCATCCCACAGCATGGCCACTTGAGGCATGGTTAGCCGCACGAACTTGTCGCTGCCCAGATTCGGACCGTCATCGACCCAACCGCTTTCCAGCGCTATGGTTTCCGCACCAATGCTGCGCGCCAATGCGGTTAGCTCGTCGATTATTTCAGGATTGTCGGCCTGGGAGAACACCACCGTGCCGCGCGGGAATTCTGCATCACCGATGGTAAAGGCGGTGTCGGTGGCCCGACCCAGCATCCCTTTGCGCAAGGCCTCACTCACCAGGCGAACCTGCCCGCTGTCGGTCCAGCGCACGGCAAGCCCGAAGGCGCCAGGTGCCTGGGTGCGATCGGGCAGGCCAGCATCCGCTGAAACAGGACTACCGGTCGTCGGTGAAGAGCACAGCGCGACATCAAGGCCCGACATCATGCCGACCGACCATGCGGTGGTATCGTAGAGCTCGTGCGGCAGGTCATTGTCGCGGCGCGCTTCTTGTGCGGTAATGTAATCAGCCGGAAGCTCCGTATTCTCGTCCAGCAGGCTTCGGATCAGCCGTGCAGCGGGCTGGTTTAGCGAGACACTCAGCAAACCTTCCGCATAAGTCCGTCCGCAGGCATTGGCAGGCCCATCAACACGGGTCACGGCTATTCCCTGGAAGGCCAGGCGTCGTGCCAGCTGCTCTGCATTCCAGCGCTTCTGTGACAGGTCGATCACATAGGTGCCACTACCTGCATCACCGGCTGCAGCGCTGCGGCGATAGGCGGCATAGTCGCGTAAGAATAGATCAGCATTCTCGGCTACTGTCTGCGCGGTTGCCAGCGTGGTGACGAAGTGATTGCGAACCGTTTGCGTATAGGTCAACTCGCTCTCGTCAGGACGCTCCCAGACAAGGCCCCTGGAACTGGCTTGTTCGAATGTCATGGCGACGGAGCCGTTCAGCGTGGGCCAGGTGTCGCCATAGCCCGGATAGAAGGCATCGAAGATTTCACGCGTGTAATAGGGCTCGCCGATGCGATCCATCCAGGCGGCGATATTGCGGCCGAGCAGAACCTGCTTTTCGCGCTGGCCAAGGGTGATGTTGGGATTGAACGGATCGGCATTGGGAGGGAAGAAATAGGTCGAATCGCCTTCCATCTCGTGCGCATCGACCAGCACGACGGGTTGCCATTCCATTGCGGCCTTCACCTTGCCGCGCGTTTCGGGCTGGGTGAGGGCGAACCAATCACGGTTGAGATCGAACAAATAGTGGTTGACGCGACCGCCCGGCCACGGCTGGTCATGCCCGGCCGTATAGCGATCTCCAAAGGGTGTGATGCCCAATTGCTCGCGATATCTGTTCACGAAACGTGCGCGCCCGTCGGGGTTCTGGCTTGGATCGATGATAACGACCGAATTGGCGAGGATGGAATCGACCAGCGCATCTCCTTCGCTCGCCAGCAGGTGATAGGCGAGGGCGAGTGCCGCATCGGTGGATGAAATTTCGTCGCCGTGCACACCGTAGGAAAGCCATGTGACCGGAAGGATGTTGCTGAGCTGGTCGGGCGAGGTGCCATTGGCCATTTCCTGCAGATCGGCCTGAACGGCTTCGATCTTCGACATGTTTCCTTCGCTTGTGATTACCGCATAGACGAGTGGACGGCCTTCCCAGCTCGTCGCATATTGCACCAGCTGGAAGCGACCGGGTGCAGCCTCTGCCAGCGCTTCGAAATAATCTAGCGCCTCCGCCGGAGAGCTGATCCGTTCTCCCGACGCATGGCCAACCACCTGTTCCAGTGTCGGGATCGCTGCGGAGAATTCTCCATCCAGCATGCTCTGCGCATGTGCAGGGGAGACGAGAGCGGCGAGGGCGAAACAAAGTCCGGAAAGAAAGCGGATCATGAAGGGCTCCAGCATGGAGAGATATCTGCTTGTCCTGTAGTTTCTCTTGCAATCGGTCAAGCCTGCCAACGCTTGCCCCGCGCCGCGCTGCACACTACATCGCCCCTTCCTATGAAACGCACACATCTGCCCTTGAACGCCCTGCGCGTATTCGATGCCGCCGCGCGGCACCTCAGTTTCACGCGCGCAGCAGATGAGCTGGCGGTGACGCCTGCCGCCGTGGGTCAGCAGATTCGCGCGCTGGAAGATGTTCTGGGCGTGGTGCTGTTCCGCCGTACCTCCAAGGGGCTGGAATTGACCGATGAGGCGACGGCGGGCCTCGATCCGCTGCGCGAAGGCTTCCTGCGTTTCGAGGAAAGCGTGCACGCGATGCAGGCGGGGCAGACTAGCTCCAACTACACGATTGCCGTGCCGCGCGAATTCTATTCGCAATGGCTGGCACCGCGCCTTGCCGCTTTCCGCAAGGACAATCCCGAAGTTCGCTATCAATTGATCGCGGATGAAGATGCCGATTTTACAGAGGCCAATCTCGATGTCGCCATTCGCCTGGTCGAGGGGCCGGGCGAGCTCGAAGGCGCGCAATTGGCGCATGGCTGCCGTGTAACGGTGGCCACGCCAGATGCCGCTGATGGCTGGATCAGCTGGCCCGCCTATCCCGCGCCGGAGGGTGAAGACGTGCTGTTACAGGTCGGCAATGCCGGACAGGCGCTCTCCTCCGCGCTCGCAGGGCTGGGTCGCGCCATCATGCCCATGCCGCTGGTCGAAGAGGCATTGGGCGATGGCCGCCTGGTCAAGCTGGCGGAGGAAGAGGATTGCCGCCGCGCTTACTGGCTCGTCGCCCCGCGCCCGCAATGGCGACAGAAGAAGGTCAAGGCGCTGGTCGCGCATCTAATCGGGGAATAAGTGTGTCGGGCGCTCCGACCCTCACCACTAACCGCTTTACCCTGCGCCCGTTGCAGGAAGGCGATGAGCATGCGCTGTTCCCGGCCTTCAGCAATGCCGATCTTATGCGCTACTGGAGCCGCGGACCCTTTGCCGATCTGGAGGAGTTGAAGGCATGGTTGTTCGATCGCGAATGGACGGGGCGGACATGGGTGGCGGTGCCGCAGGGCGGGGGCGACCCTGTCCTGCGCCTCGTTGCCAGTGCCGAGGGCGAGCAGGTGTGCGAGATCGGCTATATGATCGTTCCCGGACATGAGCGGCAGGGTATCGCCCGCGAATGCCTGTCTGCCTTGCTCACCCATCTCTTTCGTAAGGAAGGCGTGCACCGCATCTATGCCGATATCGACCCACGCAATATTCCTTCCAACCGGCTGGTGCAGTCGCTGGGTTTCACGCGGGAGGCGCATTTGCGCGACGCGATGAAGACGCATTTGGGCTGGTGCGACACATGGCTGTGGGGCATGCTGCAAGATGAATGGCAGGAGTAGGCTGTGCCCACTCTTCATTCATCTTTGTCCGGCTAGGTGTCTGGGAATGCCCTAGGGGCGGACGATCAAAAGGGGGACTCTTGATGTCATTTTCGATCGGCAGATTTGCCTTGCTTGCCACTGCCGCCACGCTGGCGGCGCCCGTCACTACCAGTGCGCAAGAGGTTCGCGACCTCGATGGTGCGACAAGTGACGTGCTGATATTCGAAGGCGAAGTGGGGACGAGCCCGGTTGTCTATCACTATACAATTCCGGCCAATACATCCTTGCGGATCGATGTCATCCCTAGCGTAGATTCCGAACTCGATCCCACGCTGACCGTAACCGATGTGGCGAGCAGAGAAGTGCTGGCCGAGGACGATGACGGCGGCGAAGGCCTGGCCTCGCGCACGCGCATCTATTCGGAAGACGGACAGCAGGTCGAAATCACTGTCAGCCCCTTCGGCCTCTTTTCGGAAGATAGCAGCAGCGGACCCTTCCGGCTGGAACTGAGGCCGGTCATCTCCCATCCGCAGGATATCCGTGCTGTGACATTCGGATCCGTTATGGAAGGGACGCTGGAATCGGGATCCAATCATCTCTTCACGATAGAAGGAGAAAAGGGTGCCTTGCTGGAAGTGGCGCTGGTCGCCGGCGATGATGGTCTCGATCCCTATCTCTCCCTGTTCGAAGGGCGCGGGGCCAATGGCGAAGCGGTTTCGACCAATGACGATGGCGGCGACAGTTTGAACTCGCTGCTGCGCTATGTCTTCCCCGAAAGCGGCACCTATACGATCGTGGCCGAACCTTATGGCGACAGTTCGGGCAGCTATGTGCTGCGCGTGGCGCCGGAGCGCGAATATATGGTGCAGGCGCCGGTGCAGGTGCTGGGTCTTGGCGAGCGTGCCACGGGACGGTTGGGTGAGGGCTATGACTCCGGTTCTATCGATCCCACGGAGATCACCTACCAGCTAACCGAAGAGGCGATTGCCGCGATCCGCGCGAGCAATGGCGAAGTGACATTCAATATGACCACGCCGCTGTTCGAAGACGAGAGCTTCCCCAGCGGGGTCGATTCCTACCTCGAACTGGGTTTCGAGACCCCGCTCGGCTTTGCCAGCCTGATGAGCGACGATGACGGGGGTGAGGGGCTCAATGCCCGTATCGCGATCGACGTGTCACCCATCGCGGACGGTGATTGGCTGGAACGCCTGCGCCTTCGCGCCAGCTCTATCGGTTCAGGCGGCGATTTCGAGGTCGAACTGGTCGAGGGCATGCAGGAAGTGGAAGAATATGACTGGGATGAGGAATTCGTCGAGTAGCTTTCCGCAACATCCCTTACTGGCATAATGGAAAGGCCCCGATCCTCGGCGGATCGGGGCCCTTCTTCTTGTCAGTCTGCGACGTGGTTAGGCGTCTTCTTCAGCCTCCTCTTCTGGCGCAGGGGGCGGAGGCGGGCCGAAGCCGGGCCGCGGGCCTGTGCCGGGGTCGTGATCAAAGGGCTGGGCGAAGCGCGAACGATCGTCATTCTCGGCGGTCACCGGCTCTTCCTCACCCGCTGCGATGCGGGCCTGCTGCGCGCGGCTGGCGCTGATATAGTCGCGCGGCATGTAATTGCCCTCGTGACAAGCATATTCGTAAAACTCATAATCCTCGTCACGCGTCCATTCGATACGCGTGGTCCAGGGGGCCGTGTAAATCTCCGGATCCGAATAGGTAAGCTCGTGCACGATCGTGTTTGGCCCCGTCATGGTCAGGCGCTCCACCGTCATGGCGACCGTGCTCATCGGTACGGTGTTGAACGCAGGAACCTCCAATGTACCGGTAAACTGCGTTGCCATGTTGAGTGGGCTGGCCGAGCGCTTGGATACATCCTCAGTCGCACTGTCGCCGGAAACGATATTCGTCGTCTCGATCACCAGCGTGTTGCCTTCC
The DNA here is from genome assembly GCA_913055595.1 of uncultured Altererythrobacter sp. Classification (GTDB taxonomy): domain Bacteria; phylum Pseudomonadota; class Alphaproteobacteria; order Sphingomonadales; family Sphingomonadaceae; genus Alteraurantiacibacter. Next base: position 5,653 of record CAJXLD010000019.1, on the reverse strand, counting down.
CACCAGCCGCGTGAATTGCCCATCCACGCTTCGACGGCTTCGTCCCACTTCGCCGCCTGTGCTTCTTCCTTGCTGTCATAGACTTTGACCACACGTGTGCCGAGCATCTCCAGCACGATGGTGACCACGCCAGGACTCTGGAAGAGGCGGATGCCGTTATTGTAGCGGAACGGATACATGGAAGCGGGGAAGCCTCGCGATACGCAACGATCCCAGCTATCGAAATCGTCCACCCAGTCATAGGCCTGGCCTGGCACCCAACCTGAACGTCCGGCACGAAACAGTTCCATGCCATGCTCGGTCAACGGGGGCAGCTGGCCGTCCGGCGGATCGACAAGCATGGAGGTGCGCTTGGCGAAATTGGTAGTCAGGAACCATTCTTCCAGGCCGGAAGTGCCTGAAGCGCCAATGCCGCGTTCATTCGCCTGCGTGAAATTGCCGTCATTGCCGCGCGCAGCCTGAAGGCGACGTTCGAACTCTTCGTCATTCACCCAGAATCGGTCGCCGTAATGGGCTGGGCGCTGAAACAATATGCGCCCTTCATTGAGTCGCTGGATCGGCCAGGTGCCGGTCAAATCCGGAGCGCCCCAAGCGGTGCGCGCAGGCTCGTAATCGGTCGGAACGGGCGGAAGGTAGGTGAGATCGTCGGGGCGTTCCTGCGCGATTGCAGGAGGTGCGGATATCGCCATCGCTGCGAGGCCGGCGGCAATGGCAAACTTTGTGGCAAGACCTTTGCGGGTCATAAGTGGGGCTCCCTTCCCAAGGTGATTTTGAACGGGAAGGTAAGGGAGTTTGCCTCAGGATGCCAGAGGCGAAGTTGACTCTGTTTGTCGCAATTTGTCTTGCCTGATCCTGTGCAGGACTTGCGCGGTCTGCGGCCTTGGCATACCCCTTGCCGATGCCTTTGTTGCCACGGCTCAGAACGCGGATCGTCAAGCTTTTGCGTATCGTGCGCGTGGCTTGGTATCGCCGCGTCTGGGGTATGCATCTGGGTATGGGCGTGCGGATTTCGGGCAAGGCATATCTCGATTTCACCAACCCGCACGGACTGCATATCGGCGATTACACCATTGTGACCCCGCGGGTGCAGATCTTCACGCACGATTTCGTGCATAATCGCCATGTCGATACGCGTGTCGGCGCATGCTGCTTCATTGGCGCAGGTGCGATCATCCTGCCCGGCGTGACCATTGGCGATCACAGTGTCGTTGCAGCCGGCGCGGTGGTGACCAGGGATGTCCCGTCAAATTCGATGGTCGCGGGCAATCCGGCGCAAGTGGTCAAGAGCGGGCTGCAGACGGGCCGTTACGGGGTGCTGGCTTCCGGCGAAGATTAGCCAGAATGGTAGTGCGAGTAACCCCGGCACGTTGTTCGCGCCGGGGCCTCTTAAAGATTAGCCGCCAAGGTTTGCCCTGCTCACATTGAGGCTTGCCTGGGCACGCAGCTGACCGACGCCGACCACGACAGGGCCATCGGCGGTGGCGTCTTCCACAACCAGTTTGACCCACAGGGCATTTTCACCCTGGAAGGTGGCCGTCGTATCCGAGGCGCGCAGGGCATCCAGGCTGTCGACCGGCGTGCCGCCGGCAGCCGACTGGAAGCCGGGCAGTTCGAAGATCACCCAAGACCCCTCATCCATCTCGCGCAGGTGCAGCGCAAGGTTCTCCCGCATGGTCGAAATACGGATCTGGGAGCCGCTCTGAACGGTGGTTTCGGTGCTGTATTCGTAGCGCTTGTTGTTGCGCTCCAGCACAACCGGATTTTCCGCAGGCCCGACATTGAACTCCATGAATTCCTGCGAGTTGTCGATGCTGAAGCGACCCATGTCGCCGGGGCAGACTGCCGCATTCCAATTGGCCTTGGTGACGCAGGTGTCCTCGGCCGAGGCGATGCCGTTGTCGATAACGATATAGGCGCCCGGGATACCGCCGACAGAGCCGTCCACGTCCTTGATCGTCGCGCTATGGTAAGCCGCGCGTCCGGCAAAGTCCGAAGACCAGCGACGCTGTTCCTGCGGGAAATGCACGGGCTGGGCGTTCTCGAAGGTTGCACCTTCGATCATGTTTTCCGTGCTCATGCCAAAGCTGGTGTAGAGCAGGTAGGACAATGCTCCGGCACCGCGCAACTCGTTCGGCTGGTAGTTCACGAATTTCGTGTTCACGACATCGTGGCGATAATCGTAATATTCATAGCCACGGATCGGGAAGTCCGCCGTCACATGCGGCAGGCTGCGACCATAGGCGATTTCCTCTCGCCTGCTGGGGTTGCCGACGTTGTCGCTTTCACCCACGAACAGCGAATCTTCGACACGCGAGCTGTAGGGCGCGCGTCCGCCGCCTGCGGCATGGGTGAAACCTATTGCGTTGTCGGCCAGCTTGAGGTTGGTGAAGAGGTGGTGCTGTCCACGGCCCCAAATCGCCCCATTGCGGTTCTTGTAGGCAGTGTAGTCGTCAATATGCGAAACGAGGGTATCGCTGGTAGGATCGGAAGGATCGACATAGGCGGTGTGGCCTGAACCGGCGACACTGAAGGTGTTGTCCTGGTTGGGTCCGCGATCATACATCAGGCTGTCGAAGTTGGAGTGCGCCACGTTGCCGCGGAATTCACCCAGCGGCGAGCGGCGCGGCCAGGTGTTAGCGGCGATCTCCGTACCTTCGAACTGGCCGTTGGGGTGTTCGATGAAGGCCAGCCAGAAGCCAACCGCGTCTGAGCCCGCAGCGACATTGCCGATGAAGTGGTTGCCCGGGTTGGTGATCCAGTAGGATGCCACCGTGTTGTCCGACGGAAGCAGGACGTGCTCGGATTGCTGGCCGCGGCTGCCACGGCTCGCATCGGTCAGGTTGGACGGCTCGCAAGGCATCGTCGGGTGGCACTTGGTCTGAATCGCCACGTTTTCGACATAGCGGTTGCCGGTTTCGATGCCGTCTTCGATGAAGAAGCAGTGACCCACGGTATTGTAGGTGACGTTGTTCTCGACCTGCAGGTTGTTTGTTCCGTGCACGGTCACGCAGCGGTTGAACGTGTCGTGGATCGCAGCGTTGCGGATATACTGGCCCTGGCCTTCGCCGATCACGTGCCAGTGGATCGGATAGCGCGCCAGCGTCAGGTGCTGGCCCATGCGGCTGAGCTCTACGCTGTCGACATACATCTCAGAGCCGGACATCGCCATGATGTGGCCGCCGAAATAGGTGTCATTTGAATCTTCCGACGCCTGGATCTTGATGTTGCGGCTGATCATCCCGACCTCTCCGCGCTCATCCACGCCGAAGGTGATCTCGCCGAAATGCATATATTCGAGCGGTTCGGCAAAGCTGATGGTATTTCCATCGATCGCCGTGATCGTGCGACGCTCGGCCTGTCGCGGATTGAAGTCGGTCGAGGCGAGGACGATCTCGTCGCCCACAGCCCAGCCCGAAGCATCGAGCACAGTAATGCTGGTGGCGCCCTTTTCGGCCGTTGCCGACAGTTTTGACCAGGTGTTGTCTGTGCTGCCATGCAGGTTGAGCGTTCCGCGCATCAGCATGATGCCGCGATCGCCCATGGTGTTGATGTCCTCACCCGGCACATTGTCGGTCAGCGTGATCGAAGCATTGTGCTGGTAGGGGTTGTCTTCCGTTCCGATCTGCAGTTCGCCCCCGGGGACATAGATCCATTCGGTTTCGAGGCTGATATCGCGCTCGTCTGAAAAGCTTAGCTTGCCCTGAATGGTAAGGCTGCGAAGGCCCGGCGCATCGACATCGAGCACCACGTTCATATCGCGAGAAATTTCAACGGCATCACCTTCACCCGGAACCTCGCCCGAAGGCCAGGTGGCAGGATCTGACCAGTTGCTCTGAGCCTGCGCAGCTGTGCCTGCTCCGATCAAGACGGAAGCGGACAGAAGCATTGATAGACGAAGCAGGCGTGTTGGCTTGCGCATTAGAATATTCCCCTCATTCGGGACCAGTATGTCCCGCTCAAATTGTTTGCTGCAGCTTTGCAACGGACAGGCCGTGTTGCAAGCGCGATCTGGCACGCAATTGCACCAAGTCTCTCCTTAGTCCAGCAAGGCCGTGCTGATCGCGGCCTGCCTGCTGACCTCGAGGCTGGCTCCCGCGCCGAAAGCGCCGCCGGGGCCGGGCCCCACGGTGCTCACGCCGAAACCGGGTGTGCCGATTTGCACGCTCTGACCAGCATTATTGTCGACCACCAGCTTTACCCAGAGCGAGCTTTCATCCCTGAACCAGGCGGTTTCATCAGCAGCTCGCAGGGCTTCCAGGCTTTCCAGCTCTGTTCCCCCAGCAGTGGTAACGAAGCCGGGAAGTTCAAAAATCACCGAAGAGCCATCTTCCATTTCCCGCAAGGATAGCGAGAGGTTGTCCCTGCTCGTTTCTACGCGGACTTCCGCTCCGCTGCGAATAGTGGTCTGGCCAGTATATTCCCAGCGCCTGCCATTGCGGCTGAGCATGATCGGATTTTCGATTGGAGCAGTGCCAAAGCCCATATTGCCGCCAAGGCCGAAATGCCCGAAATCCCCGCGACACACCGCCGCGCCCCATTCGGGCCTGATATCGCAGGCCTCCTCGTCGGAAGCGATACCGTTGTCGAGGACGATGAAGCCTCCTGGTACTCCGCCAACCGATCCGTCCTTGTCATGGATCGCGGCCCCTCGCCAGGCATTGCCCCGGCCCAGGTCGGAGGCCCAGCGGCGTACATAAGGCGGGAAGCTGACCGGCTTGGAATTGACGAATGTGGCACCTTCTATGGCGTTCTCCGTACTCATGCCGAAGCTGGTGTACATAAGATAGGAGATGGCCCCTGCATCACGCAGATCGTTGGGCTGATAATTCACGAAAGTCGTGTTCACGACATCGTGACGCATGTCGTAATATTCGTAACCGCGGATCGGGAAATCGGGCAAGTCATTGGGCAGGCTGCGGCCATAGGCGAGCTCTGCCTCGGTGCTGGGATTACCGATATTGGCGGTTTCACCGACAAACAACGAATCCATCACCTTGGACGTGTACTCCGCCCGGCCAACCGCTGACGCCGCATGGGTATAGCCGATGGCATTGTCCGCCGCGCGCAGATTGGTGAAGAGGTGCAATTCCCCGCGGCCCCAGACACCGCCATTGCGGTTCTTGTAGGTTGTGAAGTTTTCGAAATGCGAAACCAGTGGCTCGCTGTTTGGATCATTCGGATCGGCAGTGGGGAAGTGGTAATTGCTGCCCCCGACATTGAAGGTGTTGTCGGGAGCAGGGCCGCGATCAAACATGAATCCGTCATAATTGGAATGGGCGACATTGCCGCTGAATTCGCGCACCTTGGTTCTTCGTGGCCATGTATTGGCACTGATTTCCGTGCCCTCGAACTGTCCGATCGGATGTACAGGCAGGGCGTACCAGAAGCCGATCGCGTCGGAACCGGCGGCCACGTTGTCGCGATAGATGTTGTCGGGATTGGTAATCCAGAAGGTCGAAGCGGTGTTGTCCGAAGGGAGCAGGACATGCTCGGATTGCTGGCCTTGCTGACTGCTGGCAAAGCTTGACGCCAGAGCGGAGCCTTCGGGGCCGAGGTTGGAAGGCAGGCATGGCAAAGTCGGATGGCATTTGGTCTGGATGCCGAGGTTCTTGACGAAGCGGTTGCCGGTTTCGATGCCGTCTTCGAGGAAGAA
>CAJXLD010000018.1 GCA_913055595.1 uncultured Altererythrobacter sp. | reverse complement strand
CCCGGGTTTTGCTGGTAATGCCACTTGTAGGCACCCGTATCAGGGTCGAGGGCGAGGATCGATGCAAGGAAGAGGTTGTCTCCCTCTCCCGCCGAACGCGCCCGGTGGTTCCATGGTGAGCCATTGCCGACGCCAACAAGCAGCTGGTCGAAATCCGCATCATAGACGAGCGAATCCCATACGGTCCCGCCGCCGCCCATCTCCCACCAGCTGCCGTTCCACGTGTCGGATGCAAATTCCGCGAACACTTCGTCTGAGGCGGCCCCATCAGGCCCATCTGCAGGATTGCCGGGCACGGTGTAGAAGCGCCAGACGAGCTCGCCGCTCTCGGCATCATATGCTGAAAGGTAACCGCGCACGCCCATTTCGGCACCAGAATTGCCGATATAGACCTTGCCGCGCACCACGCGCGGAGCCTGTGTGATGGTGTAGGGCTGCGCCTGGTCAACCGTGACAACGTCCCAGATTTCCTCACCCGTCGCGGCATCGAGCGCGATCAGCCGACCATCGATCGTACCTAAGAACACCTTGCCTTCCCACACGGCAACACCGCGGTTGACCACGTCGCAACAGGCATGGGCGCCCTTGGTCCCGTCCACTACGGGGTCGTAGCGCCACAGCTCCTGGCCAGTGGCAGCGTTGATGGCCATTACTTTGGACCATGCGGTGGAAAAATACATGACCCCGTCCACGACGATGGGCGTCGCTTCCTGCCCGCGATTGGTGTCCAGTTCGATGGCGAAAGCAAGCGAGAGATCGGCCACATTGTTGGTATTGATGTCGGCCAGTGGGCTGAAACGATCCTCCGCATAGGTGCGTCCGTGGGAGAGCCAGTTGTCATGATCATTGGCCGCGTCGAGCAGGCGCGCATCGTCGATAGCGCCAAACTGCGCGGGGGAATCGGAACAGGCAGCAAGCCCCAGCGCGCAAATGCCCGCGATCAAGATGGTGTAGCGGGCCATACCCATTTATGCCTCTCCCCCGAGCTAGCGCCCTTTGGGGGCGTCATCGTCACGAACGTTAGAATAAGGTTTAGGGCTTGGCGAGTCCTTCCGGCAGTGCTTGGGGCTGCTGGTCTGCGCCAATCTCAAAGACATAATCAGCACGTCGCGGCAGGTCTTCCAGCATGTGCAGGGTCAGCCTTTCGTAATGCTGGCAGAAGCGGGTGAGGGCAGCATCTTCCATCAATCCCGGCGCATTGGGATGGGCGGCCCGCAGCTTGTCCTCCTGCTTGCGGCGATTGGCGAGAACGGCGTCGAACCCATCCACCTTCAACATCACCAGCATGTCGATCTGGTCGAACAGCTTCCAATAATCGCCGCGTAGCCAGAGATTTGCGACGGCGCGCCAGACGCCTTCTGGGTCTTCATTGCGTTCCAGTTCATTGACCGGTTCCAGCAATTCCTCGTCGGCCTGCGGGCGGCATCCGACGCACCAACCCTCCAGCAAGAGAACATCGACCGGACCGGTGATGCGTTCGCCTTCGGGAGAGCGGTCGTCAGTGGCCTTGTCGAAGCGCGGCAGGTCAAAGGCGCGACCGGCGCAGATATCCTCGATGATTGAAAGGCCAAGTGCAGGAGAATGGGTCCCCGGTACGCCGCGCGTGGCGAACAGAGGATGGACTTCCTGCGCCAGCTTCTGTCGTTCGGCCTTGCCGAGATAAAGATCATCGATGGATAGGGTGACGGCGCGAACACTTCTCTTGGCGAGCAGCACTTCGAGGAATGCGCACAAGGTGGATTTTCCAGATCCTTGTGCGCCATTGATACCGACGATCAACGGCTTGTGCTTCGTGGCCTCACGGGCAATCGCATTGGCCAAAGGTCGCCAATAGGTCTCGACCACATTCTTGTAGGTTTCAGGAAGGTTGTGCGCCTTGATCAGTCTGTCGATAGTGTCGGAACTCATCCCACGGGATTAGGCAGTTCGGCGCCCTTTGCAAAGGCCTCCACATTGGCCAATGCACACATGCCCATTGCTACACGCGTTTCGGCATTGGCGCTGCCAAGGTGGGGCAGAAGGACGGCATTTTCGAGCCCCAGAAGGCATTCGGGTACGGCAGGTTCTGCCGGATAGACATCGAGGCCAGCGCCCGCGAGGTGGCCGGACTTAAGCGCATCGGCCAACGCCTCATGGTCCACGACACCGCCGCGGGCAGTGTTGATCAGATATGACCCCGGCTTCATCGCAGCGATTGCGTCCGCGTCGATCATGTTGGCAGTCTCAGCACCACCGGGGACATGCAGAGAGACGAAGTCCGCTTTGCCGAGCAGGTCTGAAAGTTCAGGACAAAACTCAGCATCTAGTTCGTCCGCCACGGCGGGATCGCATTCCCGCCTCCCGTAATAGGCGATCTTCATGCCGAAGCCGTGATGCGCACGGCGGGCGGTAGCTATGGCGATGCGGCCAAAGCCGACGCAGCCCAATACCTTGCCCTTCAGTGCGCTGCCAATAAGGTGGGTGGGGCGCCATCCACTCCATTGACCGGCACGCAATTCGCGCTCGCCTTCACCAGCGCGGCGCGCGGCCATCAGCAGTAGGGTCATGGCGATATCGGCGGTGGCATCGGTTAGCACGCCGGGCGTGTTGGTTACAGCGATGCCCCTGGCCTTGGCAGCGGCGAGATCGATATGGTCGAAGCCGACACCGTAATTGGCGATCAGCTTCACCCGGTCTCCACCAGAGATCACCGCTGCATCGATTTTGTCTGAGACGGTTGGGCAAAGGACGTCATATTCCGCCATGGCCACCGCTAGAGCGGCCTCGGTCATCGGCTCATCGCTCTCGTTCAAAGTGACATCGAATTGCTCTGCCAGTTGACGCTCGATTTCCGCGGGCCAGCGGCGTGTGACCAGGACTCTCAGTTTTGCCAACGCGCTCAATCCTGCTTGTTGATCTTCTTGGTTTCGGCTTGCGTGGAAGCCGGACCGGTATTGCGCTTGAAGATGCCGCCCTGGCCCGCCTGCCGGTTGAAAAGGTCGGGATCGCCCTCGCGCTGCTCTAGCCCGAAGATCGGGAACAGGCCGGGGTGGTTGCCGAGACCGCCGAACAGTGCGCGCACTTTCTCAACCCAGTCACGCAGCGGATCGTCTGCGGCGAGTGCGGGCGTGCCCGCCACCGATGCCAGCCACAGGAAGCCGCCCATGATGCGGTAATCCGCATAGTTCGGCTCGCTGCCGCCGAGGAAGGCATGCTCGCGCAATGTCATGCGCAAGGGTTCGAGCGCGGCTGAAATGGCGGGCAGGCGATCCTCGCGCCCGGCCTGCATGTCCTCCAGCTTCTTGCCCAACATCACCTCGCGCGTGCTGGTGACGTATTCCTTGTCGTGCTCGTAGCAGATGTCGCGATAATCGGCGCAGAAGCAACGCATCCACGGGCCGACTGCTGTTGCCCAGAACCATGCGTCCAGCGCCTTTGTCAGCGCGGCTGTGCTTTCATGCGGGATCAGCATCGGCCGATCGGGATAGGTCTCGTCGAGATATTCGACGATGCCCCAGCTATCGAGCACCCATTTGCCATCATCTACGATTGCGGGCAGGCGCTCGGTCTTGTCGCCCGTTCGCTCCATGATGCCGGTGAAGCCCCCTTCGACGATATCGAGATCGAAACCCTTGTGCGCCACGGCCAGTTTGGTCGCCCAGACAAAAGGGCTGATCGTGGCCCCGGTGGAGACCTGCAGGTCATAAAGGGTGATTGTGTTGTCCTTGGCCATCGCCGGGATTCCTCTTCTGCACGTGTTTCGGCTTGCTATTGGTTGATGCGGCAAAAGGAAAGTGGAAGACATTGCGCCATGTCAGAAATCGCATCCGTCAGCCTTGAAAAGCCACTGTCAGAGTTCGCAGATGATTTGGGCCGCTCGTTCGAGGAGTTTGGTTTCGCTGTGGTGCGCGACCACGGGATCGACCAGCAATTGATTGACCGCGCCGATGCTGCAGCACGCGCTTTTTTCGCCCTGCCAGATGAGGTGAAACGGCAATATCATCGCGCCGGGCAAGCGGGCGCACGGGGCTATACGCCCTTCGGGGTCGAAACCGCCAAGGGCGCGAATGTGCACGATCTCAAGGAGTTCTGGCATGTCGGCCGCGACCTGCCACAGGGCCATCGCTATGCCAGGTTCATGCCGCCAAATATCTGGCCCGAAGAGCTTCCCGATTTCCGGCCGATCATGCAGGACCTGTTCCTCGCCTTCGAATGGACAGGCAAGCGCATATTGTCTGCCATCGCCCTCTACCTTGGTGAGGAAGAGGACTTCTTCGAGGACAGTGTGAAGGATGGAAATTCCGTCATGCGCTTGTTGCATTATCCGCCCGCGATGGATGAGCCGGAGGATGGAGCGATCCGCGCCGCAGCGCATGAGGATATCAATACGATCACACTGCTGCTGGGGGCGGAAGAGGCCGGGCTGCAATTGCTGGCCAAGGATGGCAGCTGGATGCCCGTATCACCGCCGCCGGGCGCTCTGGCTGTGAATATCGGTGACATGCTGCAACGCTACACAGCTGGGCGATTTCGCTCGACGACGCATCGCGTAGTCAACCCCGTGGGAGAGGCGGCCAAACGCTCTCGCTTTTCCCTGCCCTATTTCCTGCACTTCCGGCCCGATTTCCTGATCGATCCGATTTTCGAGGATGGCGAAGAGCCCATCACCGCGCAGGATTACCTGATGGAGCGGTTGCGAGAGATCAAACTAGCCTAGTTTGGCCTCTTCCAGCTTGACCAAATGCCACAGCGTCTGCGTGACGGGTGCGGTTAGCCCTTTGGCAAGCGCTGCTTCGACGATCGCGCCGTTGATCGCATCGACTTCAGTACGGCGTCCAGCTTTCATATCCTGCAACATGCTGGCTTCGTGATCGGCATGGTCCGTCATGGAGGTTTCGGTCAAATCGTGGATCGGTTCGGCATCGATCATCGCCCCATTGGCATGGGCTGCCGCAACGCCCTCTTCAACCACGGCGCGAATGGTTGCGCGCGCCTGACCGCTTGCGCCAAGGAAACCGGGCGTGCGGCGTGTGAGAGCGCACATGGGGTTCATTGCGGCGTTGAAGATGGCCTTGGACCAGATGGCTTCGTGGATCTTCGGGTCGAGCTGGGCGGGGAGGCCGCCTTGCGTCAGCGCATCGGCAACCTTCTGCGCCATGGCGGGGTCGCCGCCGAATGCAGGATAGAGCTTGGAATAGCCCTCGCCATGGCTGCGCACCTTGCCCGGGCCTTCAAGGTCGGAAGGCAGCATGCTTGCGCCCACCATCACGCGGTCGTCGCTGACGACGCCCGCCAGCTTGGCATCATTGCCAAGGCCGTTCTGCAGGCTGAGCAAATGGGTGTTGTCGCCAATCGAGTGACGGATGCCTTCCAGGGCACCGACTGTATGGAAGGTCTTGGTGAAGACCACCACCAGATCGAAAGGCCCCTCCGCATCAGCGGGAAGGCGGGCAGGGATGGGCAAATGCTCCACACCTGCGCGCGTGTCGAGTTCGAGGCCGTTGGAGTTGATCGCATCGACATGCAACTGGTTCACGTCGATCAACGTGACATCGCATTCGGCTCGGTGGAATGCCGCGCCAAACAGGCAGCCCATGGCGCCCGAACCGAGAATGGCGATCTTCACAGTGATACTCCCAACAAGATGAGGAGGCGCACGTCGATGGCGACGCCGCCCTTGCGGAAATGCTCCACGCTTCGGGGCAGGTCGGCAAGCGCAATCCGGTGCACAGTGATATCCTCTCCTTCTGTCCCGCCGCCATCGCCGACTTTCGTGAGATCGGTTGCCTTTAACAGGGTGAAGCTCTCGCTGGTCATGCCGGGGGAGGAGAGGAAGGTCCCGCAATCCTCCCATTCTGCGGCGAAATAGCCGGTTTCCTCCACCAATTCGCGCTTGGCCGCTGTGACAGGGTCTTCGCCTTCCTTGCCGACCTCATCCCCGATCAGTCCGGCCGGCAATTCGAGCACGCGTCTGCCATGCGGCACACGGTACTGTTCCACCAGGATGACGGAATCTCCATCGATCGGCAGGATCACCGCCGCCCTGATACCACGTGTCCGGCTGACATATTCCCACCTGCCACGCCTTTTGGCAGTGATCCATTTCCCGGACCACATCACCTCTTCGGGCAGGATTGCATCTTTGACTGACATTGCCGCCGGTTATCGGAGGGTTAGAGTTCGATCAAGCGATCCGGCAGTTCGTTTGTGTCGTTTTCGTCCCGCGGGAAGTGTTCGGATAGGACCTTGCCCACATCGCGAACACCCGCGGCAATGCCCTCAGCTGTGCAGCCCTTGCCGATTTCGACGAGCATATCGGCCATGGCTTCACCCCAGACTTCGGCGGCAACCTTCTCCGCAATGGGCTCATCCGCGACAATCTCCGCGCGGTGTTCCTGCATGGAAAGGTAGATCAGCACGCCGGTACGGCCATGCGTGCGCTTTTCCGCGCCGACCTTGAAGTGCCGCATGGCGCGCTCGCGTACGCGCTGGGATTTCACGGGGCCGGGGATGAGCAGGAAGCGGATGGGGTCCCATTGCTGCACCAGCCATATCAGCACAAAGGTGATGAGGCCGAGGGCGATGGTCATGGTGGCTGTCTCGCCGGTCGTCCAATCGTGCATCCAGCCGCCTACCAGCCAGTCCCAGATATCCATGAAGGGTTGGGGTATGAAGGCAAAGACGCTCATGGCGGTAAAGCTCAGTGCTGCCGCCCAGACCAGCGCGACATCGGAATAGCCGTCCGACCTTTCGGCCAGGACGGTCACGATCTCGCCGCTGGTGGTCAGTTCCGCCTTGCCAACGGCATCGGAAACGATCTTGTGTTGTGCTGCGTCGAGTATCGGCATGATCACCAGCCTCCCGAGGCGCCACCGCCTCCAAAAGAACCGCCGCCTCCGGAGAAACCTCCGCCGCCACCGAAACCGCCGCCAAAGCCGCCTCCGCCGCCCCAGCCGCCGCCATGATGACCGCCTGATGCGCCGCGCGCGATAGCCTTTCCGGCTTCCCACAGCATGATATTGCCCACTGCACTTCCCAATCCGCTGCGATAGCGCCGCCTTCTGCCCCCGCCTATTGCAGGCAGGATAAAGAAGATCAGGATAAAGCCGATCCAGAATATCGCCCCTATCGGAAAGCCGCCTTCACGTCCGCGGTTCTCGCTCACTTGCTGAGCAATGGCTTGCGCTTCCTCGGGAGGCAGTTCGAGCTGCCGGATGATCTGGTCGGCACCCCAGGCAATGCCCCCTGAAAAGTCGCCATTGCGGAAATAGGGCTTCATCCCTTCGATATATTCGAAGGCGAGACCGTCAGGGATGATCGCTTCAAGGCCATAGCCGACCTCGATGCGCATCTTCTTTTCGTTGGGGGCGACAAGCAGAATGATGCCGTCATTGTTCTCCGCGTCGCCAAGGCCCCAATAGCGGCCCAGCTGGTAGCCATAATCAGCAATGTCATAGCCTTGAAGGCTGTCGACGGTGGCCACCACGAACTGGCGTTGGTTGGCTTGCTCGAACGCATCGAGGCGCGCTGTCAGTTGCGCTTCTGTGGCATCGTCGATGATGTTGGCCTGGTCGACCACCGGCGCAGTTCCGCGTTCAGGGAAACTTGGCTGGGCATGGGCGAGAGCCGACAAGGCGAGCGCCCATGCTGCCAGCACAATGGCGAAGAGATTCCGAAAGGGCATAAGGCCGTCCCTGCGTTGCGCCCCGATCACTCGCTGCGCATGTCGAGTTCAGGTGCGACCTCGGCTCCTTCTGTCACAGCCTGATAAGATTCCATCGGTTCCGCGCCATGGATGATATTCGCGCCGATCGTGTCGGGGAAGGTGCGGATGGTGGTATTATACTGGCGCACCGCCTCGTTATAATCGCGGATGGCGACGCGGATACGGTTTTCGCTGCCTTCGAGCTGCGTCATGAAACGTCCGAAATTTTCCTGGCTGCGCAGTTCCGGATATTGCTCGACACTTACCATCAGGCGGGCGAGGGCAGAACCGAGCTGGCCTTGTGCCTGCTGGAATGCCTGCATCTTGGCCGGATCGCCAAGGTCGTCAGCGCTCAGCTGGATTTCGGGGCGGGTCGCCGAAGCGCGTGCCTCGATCACGCCCTGCAGCGTCTCACGCTCCTGCTCGGCAGAAGACATGACGATTTCCTGCAGGTTCGGGATAAGGTTTGCACGCTCCTGGAAGGCGGCTTCCACATCGGCCCATTTCGCCTTTGCCGCTTCCTCTGCTGTGGGAACCGAGTTGATGCCGCAGCTTGCCAGTGCAAGGCTGCCCACGGCAATGGTTACAATACGGCTCAGACGCGAAAACATACAAAGATCCTCCCATACCCTGAAAAAGGTGTAGTGCTCATATAGTACGCCTATGTGAGAATTCAAGGCAATGCGTGGGCTTGCAGCGTGACTTCACGGCTGCCAAGATATCAAAATTCAGGACCAAGGGGATCGAAGAATGCTCAAAGACTTCAAGGAATTTGTTGCTAAGGGTAACGTCATGGAATTGGCCGTTGCCGTGATCATTGGCGGGGCCTTTGCGCTGATCGTCAAGTCGATGACCGATGACCTCATTATGCCGATCGTTGGCGCGATATTCGGTGAAGTCGATTTCTCGGACAAGTATGTCGTGCTTGGCGGTGAGGCGGAGCCCGGCATGTCGCTGGAAGCGGCGCGCGAAGCAGGCCTGAACGTGCTGGCCTGGGGCAACTTCGTGTCGATCGCGATCAATTTCGTGATCCTTGCCTTCATCATCTTCCTGCTCGTCCGTTATGCCAAGAAGGTGACCGAGCAGTTCGAGAAGAAGGAAGAGGCTGCACCCGAGGAACCAGCAGGTCCTAGCGAAATCGACCTGCTCACCGAAATCAGGGATTCGTTGAAGCGGTAGATCAATCCCCCCTCCCGCAAGCGGGAAGGGAGTGTGACGATACACTTTAAATTCAGGACTCTTTCGCTATATGGGGCCTGCCGGTTTCGGCTGGCTATGGCGATAAATTGCGGTGTGCAATAGGCACAGCGGACCCGGGGGCAGTACCCGGCGGCTCCACCACAAAGCGCTGAGAGATCAGCGTGTTATGACGGGGCCGAACCAGGATCGACGTGTGTTGAAAAGCACTGTTTTCGCCCGGGCTGAGTACCCCGTAAAACTGTTCAAAACACACAAGTGCCAACGATAACGAAGCACTCGCTCTCGCTGCGTAATCTGACGTCGTAACGGACTGATCTTACAAAGCTAAAGCGCGGTTGGACCCACCGGGCAACAGAAGCGGATTCCGGGCGTCCGGAGGGAACGTAGCAACAGAATCCCTCCACCCTAACTTCAAGAAATTTAAGAAGATTTAGGCCTCTTCGGCCTCGGCCTCTTTCTCGGCCTTCTCATATTTCAGGCAATCGAGGATCTTGGCGCCCGCAAGGAATACCGCACCGGTGGTAGCGAGGAACAGCGCCCAACCCCAACCGCCGGGATATTTCACGAGATAGTCCGCACCACGCGTGGTGGCACCCAGAGCCAGGGCATAGATGATCACGAAGGCTTCAAGCCTTGTCTTGATCACAAACAGCCTGGCGACTTTGCGCAGCATTTCTTTCCCGTTTTTGGCCCTTTGCGGGCGTTAACCTTTTTTCCGGCAAATCCAGCGCCATGCGGCACATTACCGAGTTTTCGAGAGTTAACGAGTGCTGGGCCGCAAGGCAATGCCGTTAAGGTTTTTGTCCCGCTGCGGGTCAGGCTAGTTCGGAAAGAGCAAGTTCCGAAAGCATAGCCGAACGCGCCGTGCGGATGCTCTCGGCCAGCGTCGTATCGCCGATATCGCCAGGGTCGATTTGTTCGGGCCAATATTGCGTAACGACCTGTTCCATGGCGTCTGCCTTGGAGGAATTGAGCAGGAAGCGCGGGTCTATGGTGGTTGGGTCAGCCACCACACGCAGGCGCAGGCAGGCAGGTCCGCCGCCATTGGCCATGGACTGCCGCACGTCGACCACCTTTACATGGCGGATCGGACCATTGCCCGCGAGCATATCCTGCAACCAGTTCCACACGGGCATGCTGTCGCGGCATTCGGAGGGTACGACCAGCCTCATTTCACCGGAAGGCGGCGTAACGAGTTGCGCGTTGAAGAGGTAGGAGCGGATCGCCTCTTCGAGCGAGACCGATGCGGCAGGCACTTCCACCACCTGTGCAGAGGGGCATTTGGCCCGGATTGCCTCATATGTTCCTTCCCGATTGGTGAAAGCCAGTTCATGCGTGAAGAGCACGCTCTCATTGGCCACAGCGACAACGTCATTGTGGAAGGCCCCGGCTGCAATGGCATCGGGATTTTGTTCCACAAAGAGCACGCAATCGGGATCGAGCCCGTGTTTGCGCGCGACGATGCGGCTGGCCTGTTCGTGCTGGCGGGCGGGGAAACGGCCTCCGCTGCGGCCGTAGACGAAGACTTCTAGCCCCGGATCGCCATGGGCGGAAGTCAATCGCATATGGTTGGCAGCGCCCTCATCACCGAAGGTTGGCGGTACCGGTCCATGCACCGCAAAATGGGCGCTATTGGCAAAGGCGAGTTGCAATTGCTTCAGCGTATCGGGCCATTCCTGGCTACGATGCGGCATGGAGACGAGATTGGCGACCGTGAGGTGGCATTTGCCGTCTTCCGTATCGGGCGCGGGAGAAACCGTGGCGGCATTGGCCGTCCACATGGAGGAGGCCGACCAGGCTCCTGCCACGATTGCAGGATCAGTGTCCTCGTCCGCCACCAATGCTTCCAGCCACACTTCGTTGGGTCGGGGCAGCGGGAGTAGGATGCCCTGCTCCAGTCCCATCTCCATATTCCCGCGCATCTTGGCGATGCCCTGCAAGGCAGCGGCCCTCGGATAGGAAGCGGCGCCCGCATTGCGTGTGGCGGCGAGGTTGCCAAGGCTCAGTCCTGCGTAATTGTGGCTAGGTCCGACGATCCCGTCGAAATTGATTTCCATCAGGCTCAACGCGAGATGCTCCACACCAGGTCGCCTTTGCTAACACCGAGCAGGTTGGCAGCCTGGCTATCTATCGCGATACCATCCTTCCCAAGCTTGCGGGCTCCGTAACAACAGCGGAAACTTGTCAGCCTTCCTGCTGCGATCAGTGCCTTTTCGCCCTTCTCGAGATTGGTGTCAGTCACCGCGACATGCGCCGAATTCTTTATGCTGGCGATATTGTCCGTGCGCGCCAGCATGGTGGGGCCGCCATCGAAGATATCGACATATCCATCGTAGGAGAAATTCTCGTTCTCCAGCATGCGCATGGCTGCACGGCCGCTAGGGTGGGGCATGCCGATGGCACTGCGCGCCTCTTCGTTGAGCAGAGCGGTGTAGACCGGATGCTTTGGCATGAGATCGGCGATGAACTGGTTTCCATGCACGGCATTGAATTCATCGGCCTGCTGGAAATTCATCCCGAAGAACTTTCCGCCGATTGCATCCCAGAACGGCGATCCGCCGCGATCGTCGATAATGCCGCGTAATTCGGCCAGCACACGGTCGCTAAAGCGATCGCGATGCGCCGCGATGAACAGGTATCGGCTTCGCGCCAGCAACAGGCCCAATCCGCCGGCTCGTTCATTGGGGTGAAGGAACAAGCCGCCCACCTCGCTGCATCCGCCCAGATCATTGGTAAGGACGAGCATTTCGGCCGTCACCGTGCGTTCCAACTCGGTCGAATGTTGGGTCAGCGTAGTCAGCCGGTACGAATAGAAGGGCCAGTCCTGTCCGACCTGGGTAAACAGTTGGCTAGTACCGCGTACTTCGCCTGTCTGCGTGTTTTCGAGCACCATGACGAAGAGTTCGTTGGTCTGCTCAAGATCATCACCATCGCGCACAAAGGCGGTCTCTGCGCGTTCCAGCTTGGCGGTGAGGGAAGGGCGGTCAGGCGGCAGATTGGTAAAACCACCGCCGGTCAGCTTGGCCATTTCGTAAAGCGGCTGGAGGTCCGCCAGCGTGGCGGCGCGGATTACGAAGCTCATAACACGGCTCCAGTTGCCAGGCGGTGCAGGACTACGGCGCTGAGTGCGGCCTTTTCAGTAAGCGAGGGGACAATCATGAATTCCTTAGGCGAATGGATCGCGCCGCCGCGCACGCCCATTGTATCAACCACCGGGATACCGCAGGCAGCGATGTTGTTGCCATCGCATACGCCGCCGGTCGCCTGCCAGCCGATCTGCTGCCCCAAGGCTTCGCCCGTGTCGCGCACCAGATCGAACAGCTTCTGTGCCCTTTCGTCCACCGGCTTTGGCGGCCTTGTGATACCGCCGTGGCAGTGTATCAAAACTTCATGATGCTTCTCGAGGAGTTGCAGCAAATCCTTCAAATCGGATTGGAATGCCTCTGCTGCGTCCTGTGTTTTCGGACGGATGTTGAAGCGCAGGACTGCATGATCGGGCACGACATTATTGGCCGCACCACCATCGATCTTGGCGGGGTTTGTCGGCAAGTCGCGATGCTGCATCTGCTTTAATCGTACCGCGCAATCGGCGGCTGCGACAAGGGCATTGCGGCCATTCTGGGGGTTGCGACCTGCATGCGCTGATCGCCCGGAAAAGGTGATGGAGTAGTTTCCACTACCTCCACGGACATGGGCCAGCGTACCATCAGGCAAGGCGGAAGGTTCATAGGTGAGGGCGGCATATTTACCCCGTGCCAGTTCTTCGATCAGTGCCGCCGACGAAAGCGAGCCTGTTTCCTCGTCCGAATTGATCATGACGTCATAGCCGCATTGCGCCGCTTCGGAAGATCGCTCGAAGGCCAGCAGAGCTTCAAGGATCAGCGACAATCCCCCCTTCATGTCGGCCGTGCCGGGGCCGTTCACCGTATCGTCGTCCAACCATGCAATGTCCTGGAAAGGGTGGTCCGCCGCAAAGACCGTATCCATATGGCCGGTCAGCAGTAAGCGACGTTCGGCATCGGGCCGTACCCGGACAACCAGATGTCGGCCATGTGGCTTTTCATATTGCGAGCCGTCTTCGGCCACTGCTGTGACCCGTGCTGGGTCTACCATTTCGACATCGCCCGGAAGCACCGAAAAGGCATCGGCCAGTTCACTTGCCTGTTCGGCCAGTCCTTCCAGATTGGCCGTACCGCTATTGATCTTCGCCCAGCGCAAGCAGCGGTCCAGCATGGCTGCCTGATCGATACCCTCTGTCAGGGCAAGTTCCCGGAATGAAAGTTGTTTCATATGCAACCGGTCTAGCGCAGTCGCTGACGGTGTCAAATGTTGTGACCGGTGTGGGGTGCTCTCTCAGGACTGCAAGGCGCCCGCGACAGCGACAAAATCATCCACTGACAGGGTTTCTGCCCGCCGTGTCGGATCGATTCCGATTTCCTCCAACGCCGCCACGGCACCGGGCACGGATTTGAGGCTCTGGCGCAGCATCTTGCGCCGCTGGCCAAAGGCCGCCTCTGTCAGCTTGCCAAGCTGTCTTGCAGAGACGCCTTTTGGCGCATCTGAAGGCGTCAGATGCACAACGGCGCTCATTACCTTGGGAGGGGGTGTAAAGGCGCTGCGATGCACCTTCATGGCAAGTTTCGCATTGGACCGCCATTGGGACAGCACCGCCAGCCTGCCATATGCCGAGCTATCGGGCTTGGCGACGATCCTTTGTGCCACCTCAAGCTGGAACATCAGCGTGAGCGATGTCCATTGCGGAGGCCATTCTTCCCCGCCCAACCAACGCGTGAACAGCGCAGTGCCGACATTAAAGGGCAAATTGGCGACTACCGCGAAAGGACCGCCCATCAACTCGCCATGGTCGATCTTCAGTGCATTGCCTTCAATCACGCGCAACTGCCCAGGAAAGGCTTCCGCCAGTTCGGCCAGTGCGGGCAGGCAGCGCTCGTCCATCTCGATGGCGGTGACGAGTGCACCGGCTCGTAACAGGGCACGGGTGAGCCCACCGGGCCCGGGACCGATTTCGAGCACGGCCTTTCCCTGCAAATCACCTGGGATAGCGGCGATCCGGTCGAGCAATTGTTCGTCGAAGAGGAAGTTCTGCCCCAGCGCCTTAGACGCGCTGAGACTATGCGCAGCTATGACCTCACGCAGCGGAGGAAGGCTCACGGCGCTGCAGACCTGTTCGCCGCGGCTTCGGCTGCCGTGCGGATAGCGGCGATGAAGGAATCGGGCCGCGCCAGGTCCTTCCCGGCGATATCGAATGCCGTCCCGTGATCGGGCGAAGTGCGGATGATGGGCAGGCCCAGTGTCATGTTGACGCCTTGGTCGAAATCGAGCGTCTTGAGCGGAACCAGCGCTTGGTCGTGATACATCGCGATGACGACATCATAGCTTTCACGTTTGTGCGGCGCGAACAGCGTATCGGCTGGATGCGGGCCGGTGGCGTCGATCCCTTCTGCCTGAAGCTGTGTGATTGCGGGCGCGATGACACCTGCATCTTCATGCCCCATGCGGCCATTCTCACCTGCATGCGGGTTGAGCCCGGCGAGGGCCAGGCGCGGTGCGGCAATGCCGAAATCCCGCTTCAGCGCATCATGGGTGATGCGGGCTGTATGGGCGATGGTGTCCGTCGTCAGCCCGGCAATCGCCTCGCGCAAGGGCTGATGGATCGAGACCAGCGCGACGCGCAGCTTGTCTCCGGCCAGCATCATCACCGGGCCGCGCGGTCCGTCAAATGGCAAATCGCCCGTCAGCGTGGCGACGAACTCGGTATGGCCGGGATGCGCAAAACCGGCGCTGTAAAGCACCGACTTGGCAATCGGATTGGTCACAACGCCGCCGGCCTGACCGTCCGCGGCCAGCGCAACGGCCTGCTCGATCGAGGTAATGACGGCATCGGCATTGGCACCGGAAGGCTGCCCGGCCTGTGCCTCTGAGGCGAGGGATAGCGGCAGGACGGGCAGCTTGCCGGGAAACAGGCTGGCGGCCTCCTGCGGCGAGCCGATCGGCGCGGCCTCATCGCCATAGAGCGCCGGATCGCCAATCACGAAGAAGGCCGGGCCGCTTTCACGCAAGGCCGACCAGGCGGCGCGCGTGATCTCCGGTCCGACGCCGGCCGGATCGCCCATTGTCACCGCAAGCGGCGCGGCCATTAGCGGATTTCGATGGTGGAATCGCGGCGCAAATCACGCAGCCAGCGGCGCGAGAGCATGGACAATTGCTGGTTCCGGAGCTGACGCTCGATATCCGACCGGCTCGGCACGCCCGGCCCGCCAATGGAGCGGTCACAGACGAAGAAGGCCTGCAGGCCCGCCGCGGTTTCCATCAGGCCGGTATTCTCGCCAGTATCGAGACCGGAGAGCGGCTCGGCGATTTGCGGCAGCAGCGAGTCCAGCGTGATGTCACCAAGACGCGAGCTGAACGCGCCATCAACGCTCTCGATCGCGGCATCGATCCCCTCGCAGGAGTCGATCCGCGAGACCGCGCGTTCCAGCGCGGTGCGGCGCTCTGCATCGACCCGGCTGGCGGGCAGGGTGATCTGCACGAGATTGTATTGCACCGACGTAGTGCCTTCGCGCTCGTCGATAAGGGCCAGGATCATCAGCCCGCCCGGCACGCGGAAGGGACGCGACAGCTGGCCCGGGGCCAGCGCCTGGGCGACCTGCGCGACTTCGGGGCGCATCTGGCCGACCAGCATCCAGCCGATCTCGCCACCATTGGCCGCCGAGGGGGCATCGGAGAATTGCTGTGCGACGGCCTGGAAAGGCGCGCCCTGCTGCAGCTGGGTCATCACGGCGAGCGCGCGCTGCTGGGCTTCCTGCTCGTCGGCCTGCACCGGGATTTCAAGGAAGATTTCCGCCAGCCGGTATTGCGGCTCCGAGGCCGATTCGGCCACGCGTTCCAGCGTCGCCTCGATCTGCTGGTTGGAAATGCGGATCCGGTTGGAATAGCGGCCACCGACCAGGATCTGCCAGGCGATCTCGGCTTCCAGCTGCCGGCGCAGTGTCGAGATGTCGATCCCGTTTGCGGCCAGATCGTTGACGATCTGTTGCGGGTCCGTGTTGTTGGACTGCGCGATATTGGTGATTGCGGCGTCGACCTCGGCCTGATCGACCGTGACTTCGTATTCCTGGGCTTCCTGCAGCTGCAGCGTCTCGTCGATCAACGAGCGCAGGGCTTCCTGCTGGATCCGGCCGAGGGCTTCGGGCGTCGGCTGCACGCCGGAGGAGGCAATGATCAGCCGCATCCGGTTGCGCACATCGACCGTCGTGATCGGATAGTCATTGACCAGCGCGGCAATGCCTTCGACCTGTTGGGCCTGGGCTGGCATCGTGCCGCAAGCGGCAAGCGCCAGGGTGAAGAAGGCGATCAAGCTACGTGTCATCATGTCTGCCGATATGTCTTTTTCCGGTCCCGAAAATACTCATACGCGCGCCGCGTGCAATGGCGCTGCACTTGCGTGTGTCAGCTAGTCCGACCCGACACCGCCCAGAGTGAACAACGTGACACGGAATTGAATGGATTCCGAGGGGCCAAGCGCACCTATGTTCAGGTTCTCGCGCTGGTAGAGAACCTCGAAGTCTGTGCAGAAATCGCGATAGCGGAAACCGATCTCCTGGCGGCGGTTCACGCCCGTGTCGAGATCGCGCTGCAGATTGTAGACGAAGCTCCAGCGGTCATTGATCCGGGTTTGCGAGACCAGCTGGACTTCCTCGGACGTGCCGACCCGGCCCAGCGAGTCGTCAAATCCGAAATAACGCAGCTGCCCCGTGAACCGGTCGTTGGAATAGGAGGCGACCATGTCGACCCGGTTGAGCGTGCCGTCATTGGAGTCGAGCCGGGTGCGGGCCATCAGGCCGAAGGCGCCGAGATCG